>JARRKW010000407.1:0-1831 GCA_037387645.1 Desulfuromonadaceae bacterium | reverse complement strand
ATTATTGGGAGAAGATTGTCGGGCTCAACCTGCGAAAAAAGGCAAAATCACCTGGACCAACCCATTCGTAACATTTTATATGTGCGAGCCGATAGCCGTGCTATTCTGTAAAGATCGCCGTGAATATAGGGGGTTTGGGAAATTTTCAACCTTCTTGACGCGGCCCGAGCACACCCTAGGTCAGGTGACTCATCATGATCCGAGTCATTTCGTCCTTTCCTGCCAACTTGAGTTTCTGCACTTTCTTCCGTTCAATTTCTTCGTCGGGGGTCAAATAGGGTTTTTGGTCCAGCTTCTTCAGTTCTTTTTCCAATAAATGGTGCTCCTCATAGAGCCGGCGGAAACGGGGGTTTCCGTCGAATAACCGCTGAACCACCTCTTGCTGTACCGTATCTCTTTCCTCCATGAAACACCTCCCGAAAAAGGGTTGACAAAGGGTGAAAACGCCATTTTAAAATAGCGAAAGGAATTTTTCTTGTCAACCATCTATCCATACCTGTGATGCGGATCATGCCATTTTGGCACGCCAAGCCAGTTCGGCTTCCGAAGGTCTGATGTAGCTGGGAACCAAATGCTCCAAAGGGATGATCCGTTTTTCCCTTAAGGCGGCGAGAGCCAAGGGGGCGGCACTGGCCGCGCGCGGCACCTGTTGCGACAGGGGGACGATGCGGGCCGCGTCGCCCAACGTCTCCTGAATCAGATCACCATATTCCAAAGCACCATTGCCGACAAAAATGATTTCTTCAGCAGGCAAAGACGCCAGCAGTTCAACGGGGGGAAGGACGACCTCGTCACGCAAAGGGCGTAATTCCACGCCCTTCCAGGCGAACAGGCCGGCATAGACCTCTGCCTTGCGGGCGTCCAACAGGGTGCAGACGGGGCAGGAAACATACGGTACCTGCATGGCCAGGGCGGCCAACGAGGAAACCCCCACCACAGGTATTTGCAGTGCCAACGCCAGACCCTTAACCGTGGCCACGCCGACGCGCAAGCCGGTAAAGGATCCGGGCCCCAGGACAACACCGAGCGCCTGAAGTTGCGACAACGACACTCCGGTCGCGGCAAGCAGCTGCTGAATCAGGGACAACAACCGGTCGCTGTGGGTGGAGCGAATATTGAGGGTGAATTCACCCAGCAACGTCGTGCCGCGACAGAGCGCAACGCTCCCGGCCGTGGTTGCCGTGTCAACCGTAAGCAACAAGGCTTCGCTCATTGGGCACCGAAAAAGATCCGCACGATATCGTTGTAAAAAGCCAGCACCATCAACGAGATAATCACCAGCAAGCCGACCTGTTGCGCGATTTCACGGGCCCGCAGCGACAGCGGCCGTCTGAAAACGGCTTCATACAGGTTAAAAAACAGATGTCCACCGTCCAGAATGGGAATCGGCAGGAGATTGAGAATCCCCAGTTGAATGCTGAGAAAGGCCAGTACGGTCAAAATGCTGGACAATGAGGTCTGGGCCGCCTGGCCGGCAATCTGCACCACCGTGATCGGTCCACCGATGCTTTTACTGGAAACATGACCCGCGACCAGTTTTTGCACGAAAACCAAGGTCAGCTCTATCAATTCAGCGGTCCGGTCAGCGCCGGCCCGCAACGCCTCGAAAAAACCAAACCGTCTGAATTCGCTCTCCTGCAACGGGGCGATGCCGATGATGAATTCCCTGCCGTTGGCCTCATCCCGATCGGGCCGAATGGTCAACTGCAACGCTTGCCCCTGACGCAACAGAGAAAAAACCTGGGGTTCTCCCTCACCCTGCTGGATAATGGCCTAAAGGTCATACCAGGAAGCGACCGGATTATTATCGATGGCGACGATCCGGTCTCCA
>JARRKW010000406.1:3621-4178 GCA_037387645.1 Desulfuromonadaceae bacterium | reverse complement strand
CCGTTTTCGGTAAATTTTCTCTGGTTTATTGGGGCTTGAGCGAGCCCTCAATAAGATCCTTACCGACGACATCGTAGAATTTCGGATAAATCACTTTCAGCTTATTCTTCCAGGCCTGGCGTTGTTCCGGGGTCAGCTCGTGAATGGTCGTGGTTCCGGCGGCCTTGATTTCGTTGAGATAACGCACATCCATATCCTCTGCCAGTTTGTTGCCGTATTCGGTGGCTTCTTTCATGGCCTGGGTGATCAGGGCCCGCTGATCGTCGCTCAGTTTTTTCCAGAATAGTTTGCCGGTTATGACCATATAGCCCAGGTAACCGTGATTGGACAGGGTCAGGTCGGTTTGCACCTCATTGAATTTTTTGGTGTAGAAGTTGGACAGGGGATTTTCGGCGGCATCGACCACCCGCTGTTGCAGGGCGCTGTAGACTTCGGAAAAGGGCAATACCTGGGGGTTGGCGTCAAGGGCTTTGAACTGGGCTTCGAGCACTTTTGAAGACATGATGCGGAATTTCAGCCCGGCGGCGTCTTCCGGCATGATCAGAGGTTTGTTGGCG
>JARRKW010000406.1:0-3526 GCA_037387645.1 Desulfuromonadaceae bacterium | reverse complement strand
GTTGCAACTGGGGTACGAAGCTGGTGAATTTAGAAAAGCTCGGTGCCGCCATTTGAATGGCGTTCATGGAGATGGCTTCGATGGCGTCACGATCGTCGTGCAGGGATGCGTTGGGATAGACTTCCACGCGGATCTCTCCCTTGGAACGTTCTTCAACCAGCTTTTTAAAGTATTCGGCCGCCTGGCCCTTGGGGGTATCCACGGCGACGACATGGCTGAATTTGATGGTGATCGGTTTCGCCAGAGCGGGGGTTGCTGCCAGCAGGATGCAGATCAGAACGGAGAGAAAACAGAACTTTCTTCGCATGGGGAATTCCTCCTGTTATGCGGGTTGTCGGGCGAAAACGCGATACTTATCGGTTGTTTGGTTCCGGTTTCAGGTTGCTTCTGTCGGGGCCTCTGGCCATCGGGGGGAAATTTTATCCGCCGAACATCAATTGCGGTAGCCAGAGGGAGAGCGTCGGGATGTAGGTGATGATCAGCAATCCGGCCAGCAGCACGAAAAACCAGGGCAGGGAAGCTTTGACCACATCCCCGAGACCGAGTCCCGATATGCCGCTGGCCACAAACAGGTTGAGACCCACCGGCGGGGTCAGCATACCGATTTCCATATTGACGGTAATAATGACCCCGAGATGGATCGGATCGATGCCGAGCTCCATGGCGACCGGGAAGATCAGGGGGGCAATGATCATGATCAGACTCGAAGGTTCCATGAAGTTGCCGGCCATGAGCAGGAGCAGGTTGATAAAAATCAGGAACATGACCTTGTCCAGATTCATGCCGATGATCAGATCGGCCAGTTGTTGGGGAATCTGTTGGATGGTCAACAGATAGGCGAACAACATGGCGTTGGCGATGATGAACAGGATCATGGCGGCGGTGCTGGCGGAGGCTTTGATGACTTCGGGAATCTGTTTCCAGGCTAGATCCCGGTAGATGAACTTCACCACGAAAGAGGCATCCTTGAAGGAATTCCAGATTTCCTTGTTGGAGGCCCGTTCACTTTTTTTGAAACCGGCTCTGCGCGCCGCCAGGTAGGTCATCAGCATCAGTCCGCCGCCGAGGAAGATGCCCGGTACGACTCCGGCCATGAACAGTTTGCCGATCGATTGTTCGACAGTGACGCCGTAGACGATCAAGACAATGGAGGGGGGAATGAGAATGCCCAGGGAGCCGGCACAGACGATGGATCCGACGGAAAAGGGGCTGCTGTAGCCGTCATCCTTGATGGCGCCGATCATAATCGAGCCGATAGCCGCCACGGTGGCCGGTGAGGAACCACTGACGGCAGCGAAAATGATACAGGCGAAAATGGCCGACATGGGCAGACCGCCGGGAAGGTGCCCGACCAGGGCGCGGGCGAAGCGGATAATGCGTCGGGCGGCTCCTCCCTGGGAAAGAAAATTGCCGGCCAGAACAAACAGCGGGATGGCCATCAGGGCGAATTTGTCCAGGGAGGTGAACATTTTCTGGGCAATGACCAGGGTCGGTTGATCGGTGAAGACCAGCATGGTGATGGTGGTGGAGAGTCCCAGGGCCACAGCGATGGGAACCCCGATCAAAAGCAGGCCGAAGAGCAGGCCGAACAGGGTCAAGGTCGCCATGGATCAATGCTCCTTCATAACCATGTCGTAGGTGAATTCATTTGCGGGAACTTTCAGGACCTTGATGATTTTCAGAATGACCTGATAGGAGGCGATGGACATGGAGATTGGCACACACATATAAATGATCCAGAAGGGCAGCTCCAGATCGATGGAAACCTGTTCCAGCTCGTAATTGAAAACGCAGAAATTATAGCCCCAGACGATCAGGGCGATCAGATAGGCGACGATAATCAGCAGGCTGCAGGTCAACAGATATTTGGCCGCATGTGGCTTGAGTTTTTGAATGACGATGGTGACACCGAGGTGCATGCCGATCTTGAAACCGTAGGCGGCTCCGAACAGGGCACTCCAGATGAACAGATACGAGGTCAGTTCTCCGGCCCAGGTCAGTGACATGTTGAGTGCGTAGCGCAGCACCACATTGATAAAGGCCACCAGGGTAGCGACGGACATGGTGATAATCATAACGGTGGTGCTGAATATTTCGAGATAACGGTCAATTCGATCTAGCATGGCAAGCCTTCCAAATTTTGTTCGGTTTTGATCCATGGGGCCCGTGAGAACCATGGGGTCAGGAGTTGCTGACGACCTATAAATTGATGTTTTATGGTGAGGGGAAACCCGTTGGTTACGGGTTTTGTCAGCTGTTTCCCAAGGGTGGGCGTTGCCTTGAAAGAGGTATGAGGGTTTCTTTTGGCCATAGTAGTTGTAAGGATTAAGTAGTTTTTATAAAATCGTTTGTTTGCAATAGTTTAACAGGCGATAGCCTGTTGACTAGTGGTGAAGCGGTTTTTTCCTCACATGATTTCATGAGCAATGGGTGCACAACCAGTGCCTGGAACGGGCAACAGAAGTTGTCGCAATTGATTGACCTGGACTCGTTGCTAGGATATTTTTCCTGAATCTGGCCAATTCCCGTCGGTTGAAAAGCCGCCTGCCGATGGGCGCTGTCCGGATTGGAAGTTTTTGTTTTTCCGATAGGGACCTTTGTCATGACCCTGGACCAAACCATTGTCTTGGCCATTGGCGTAATGACCATCCTCATGTTTCTTTGGGGGCGCTGGCGTCACGATGTGATCGCCGTGGGGGCGCTGCTGGTATGTGTGCTGGCGGGAGTGGTCCCTTCGGCCACGGCTTTTGCCGGATTCGGACATCCCGCAGTGATTACCGTGGCCTGTGTCTTGATTCTGAGTCAGGGTTTGCAACTGACCGGAGCGGTTGATTCGTTGGCGCAGCGGGTTTTGTCCATTGCGATGGGTCCGGCTCTGAGCATTGCCATGATCACCGGTTTTGGAGCCCTGCTCTCGGCCTTTATGAACAATGTCGGCGCCATGGCTCTGCTCATGCCGATTGCCGTGCAACTGGCGGAAAAGAAGGGCCTGCCTCCGGGCAGGGTCCTCATGCCTTTGTCGTTTGGAACGATTCTGGGGGGAATGACCACCCTGATCGGTACTCCGCCCAATCTGATCGTTGCCGGTTTTCGCAGTGAGGCCGGTGCCGGCAGTTTCGCCATGTTTGATTTTACCCCCGTGGGTTCGGTGGTGGCGGTATGCGGCATCGGTTTTATCGCCCTGTTGGGATGGCGTCTGGTTCCCGCCCGCAGTAAAGGCGGGTCGGCCGATTTTGATACGGGAAGTTATCTGACCGAGGCCCGGGTGAGTGAAGACGGCAAGGCGGTGGGTATGTCTCTGCGCGAAATCGAGCAGGCCCTGGAAGAGGTCGATGCGCAGATTATCGGCATGGCCCGCAATGCCTTTCTGGTTTCGGCCCCGAACCCGGGACGGGTGCTGCGGGCGGGGGACATCCTGGTTATTGAGGCGGATCCCCATGTTCTGGAGACCGTGCTGTCGAACTTGGGACTCGAACTGAAGGTGGTAACGACTGCCGCCGTCAATCTGTCGGAAGTTACTGCGGAC
>JARRKW010000405.1:0-2573 GCA_037387645.1 Desulfuromonadaceae bacterium | reverse complement strand
CCCCGACCTCGACCTGACGGTGCGCGGCGCCGTCTCCATCGCCCGCCGGTTGCAGGACCCTCTGGCGGAACTGGTCAAGATCGACGCCAAGAGTATCGGGGTTGGCCAGTACCAGCATGATGTCAACCAGGCCGCCCTGAAGAAAGCCCTCGACGCCACCGTCGAGAGTTGCGTCAACTTTGTCGGGGTCGATCTCAACACCGCCTCCTGGGCGCTGTTGTCCTACGTCTCCGGGATCGGTGAGTCCCTGGCCAAGGCCATTGTCCGTTATCGCGACGAGAACGGCTCCTTCGCCTCCCGCAAGGGACTGATGAAGGTGCCCCGCTTCGGTGCCAAGGCCTTCGAGCAGGCCGCCGGCTTTCTGCGTATCCGCGGCGGCCAGCAGCCCCTGGACAACACCGCCGTCCATCCCGAGAACTACAAATTGGTCGAAACCATGGCCGCCGACCTCGCTGTTTCCCTGGCGCAACTGGCCAGCGATGCGACCCTGGCGGGCAGGATCGAGCTCAAGCGCTACGTCAGCGAAACCGTCGGTCTGCCGACCCTGCGGGATATTCTGGAAGAGTTGAAGAAGCCGGGACGCGATCCCCGGGCCGCCTTCGAGGCGGTGACCTTTCGCGACGATGTCCAGGAGATTGGCGACCTGCAGGAGGGGATGGTGCTCTCGGGAACCGTCACCAACGTGGCCGCCTTCGGCGCCTTTGTCGATGTCGGCGTGCATCAGGATGGCCTGGTCCACATCAGCCACCTGGCCGATCGTTTCGTCAAGGATCCCAACGACGCGGTCAAGGTCGGTGAAATCGTCAAGGTCAAGGTACTTGCCGTCGACGTGCCCCGCAAACGGATTTCCCTCTCCATCAAGGAGGCATTGAAAGGCACCGGCACCGGCAAGGCAGCCAAACCGGTTCGGTCGGCGAAACCGAAAGAGCAGAAAAAAGCGTCTATCAACGACCAAAGCGCTTGGGAGAAGGCGGGATTCAGGGTGAAAAAACGGTGATTGGTGATTGGTGATTGGGAGAGCATATGGGGAGTCATAAGGATCTGGAGGTTTGGCAGCGGTCGGTTGATCTGGCGGTGGCTCTGTATCGGGTGACCGCTGAGTTTCCCGATACGGAAAAATTCGGGCTGGTTTCGCAGATGCGTCGGGCGGCCGTTTCCATTGCGAGCAATATTGCGGAGGGCGCTGCCCGTCAGAGTCGCAAAGAATTTATCCAGTTTCTTTCCATGGCGGCAGGTTCTGCCAGCGAATTGCATACCCAAATGACCATCTGCCTGCGCATCGATATGGGAAATCGCCCGGATCTGGTCGCTCTGGAAAAAGAACTGGAACTTATCGCCAAAATGGTTCAAGGTTTAATTAAGTCGGTTCGTGCTCGAACCTGAAAATATTTACCAACGGGGACTTTATGGAAAACACCAATCACCAATCACCAGCAACCAATCACCGCCCATACGTCGATTTACACGTGCACAGCAACTGTTCCGATGGCTCTTATGCTCCGGCCGAGGTGGTGCGTTTCGCTCACGAGGCGGGGCTGGTGGCCATGGCCCTGGCGGATCATGATAACATCGATGGCATCGACGCGGCCCAGGCGGAGGGGGAACGGTTGGGGGTCGAGGTGATCAGCGCCGTCGAGTTGTCGGTGGTCTGGGAATCCCTTCAGGATATCCACCTGCTCGGCTATGGTTTTGATCACCACCATGCCGAACTCTGTGCCGCGCTCCAGGACTTCCGTGGTTTCCGGGAAACCCGCAACGAGCGGATCGTGGTTCGGGTCAACGAGAAGCTGGTGTCCGAAGGGCGGCAACCGATCGATCTGGAGCTGGTCAAGCAAAAGGCGGGGGGGACCATCGGTCGGCCCCATATCGCCCTGGCGCTGATTGAAGACGGCCATGTTGCCGGCAAGGACGAAGCCTTTATCAAGTACCTGGTGCCCTGCAATGTGGAGAAGCACTTCTTCCCCGTTGCCGAGGCCATCGACCTGATCCATCGGGCCGGCGGGGTGGCGGTGCTGGCCCATCCCCCTTTCATTCCCGTTGAGCGTGGCGAACTGCTTTCCCTGTTCGATGCCTTCGTCGAACTTGGATTGGATGGCATCGAAGCCTACAACACCGGGGCCAAGAACGATGATATCGACTGGACCATTACCCAGGCCCGGCGCCGCGGTCTGATCGCCACCGGGGGGAGTGATTTTCACGGCATTGAAGGGGATCAGGTACAGATCGGGGTCGGTCGGGGCAATCTGAAAATTCCCGACATATGCGTGGATGAAATCCGCCAGGCGCTGGCAAAACGCCGGGCCTGATTTGCCCCCATCCGTTGAATATGCTATGGTGACCCGAATTTTGTCCTGAAACCGCTAACCCATATCCTTTTTAGGAGTTCCCATGATTGCTGCAAAAGATGGTGATACCGTCAAGGTGCATTATACCGGCACGCTGGCCGACGGCACCGTTTTCGATTCTTCCCGCGAGCGCGACCCCCTCGAGTTCACCCTCGGTCAGGGGCAGTTGATCCCCGGTTTTGAAAAGACCGTGCTTGGCATGACCGCCGGGGAATCGCGTACCGTGAC
>JARRKW010000404.1:2594-3227 GCA_037387645.1 Desulfuromonadaceae bacterium | reverse complement strand
AGAACCCGAGGTACAGGCCGAACCGGAAGAGGCGGCAATACCCTTCATGTCGAACAAGAGCAGCAGGGATTCGCCCTCGATATAGGCGAAACTGATATTCAGGGTGTTGGGCAGTCGCCGGTTCGAATCGGGATGGCCATTGAGCTTGACATCCGGCACCCTAGTCAGAATCCCCTGTTCCAGCTTGTCCCGCAGTCGCCGGATGCGAGCGGCTTCCTCCTCCAGGTGGCTGCCGGCCAGTTCACAGGCCAGGCCCAGACTGACAATGCCGGCCACGTTATGGGTGCCGGCCCGGCGGTTGCGTTCCTGATGCCCGCCATGAAGAAAAGGGGTCAAGCGGGTGCCGCGCCGAATGTAGACCGCGCCAACCCCCTTGGGAGCACCGATCTTATGACCGGACAGCACCAGCAGATCAATCTGAGCCTGTTGCACGTCAACGGGAATCTTACCGACCGCCTGTACCGCATCGGTATGAAAACGTACCTTGTATTTGCGGGCAATGGCGCCGATTTCTTCGATGGGGAAGATATTGCCGGTTTCATTGTTGGCCCACATGATCGAAATAAGAATGGTCCGGTCGGTAATGGCGGCCTCCAGCTCGGCCAGATTCAGCATGCCGTCCCGATCCACCGG
>JARRKW010000404.1:0-2579 GCA_037387645.1 Desulfuromonadaceae bacterium | reverse complement strand
GGTAATGGCAGCTTCCAGCTCGGCCAGATCCAGCATGCCATCCCGATCCACCGACAGGTAGGTCACCTCTATGCCCTGCTTCTCCAGGGCCTGACAGGTTTCCAGCACCGCCGGATGCTCCACGGACGTGGTAATGATATGATTCCCCTTGTCCCGCAGGGCCTCCACCGTCCCCTTCAGACACATGTTGTCCCCTTCACTGCCGCAGGAGACGAAGACGATCTCGGCCGGCGAACAATGGATCAACCGGGCAACCTGCTCCCGAGCCTTTTCCACTGCTCCGCTCACCGCCCGGCCGGCCCAATGAACGCTGGAGGGATTGCCGAAATGTTCACGATAATATGGCAACATGGCTTCCAGCACCTCCGGCCGTACCGGGGTAGTGGCGTTGTTGTCCATGTAAATAGGTTTCACTCTGTTCCTCCTGATGTTCTGACGTAATTGTTGCTAAATCGCTACTATGCTAACCGCCGATCTGCCCACGGGCTTCACGGGTCATGTCTTCCAGGGTAATGGCCGCGAGAAAGTTGCGGATCCGTTCACCCAACCCCTGCCAGACGCTCTGGGTGACACATTTGGAGGTGCAGCGGCAGCTGCCATCCTCCTCCATGCAGGAGAGGGGAACCAGGGATTCCTCGACACTCTCGATAATCTCATCCACCCGGATGCGCTCGGCCGGCCTGGCCAGCACATAACCGCCGCCAGGGCCGCGCACACTATCCACAATACCGGCCCGCCGTAACTTGACGAAGAGTTGCTCCAGGTAGGTCAGCGAGATGTCTTCCCGCCGGGAAATATCCTTCAACGTGGTCGGCGCGCCATCGGCATGCAGATGCAGGCTCACCAGGGCACGCACGGCATACTGGGCTTTGGTCGAAAGCCTCATTTTACTTTAGGACTCGGTTTGGTCGTTTTTTTCCTGGTTGCCGGTTTCGCCTTTGCAACCGTTTTTTTCGCGGCCGGTTTTTCCACCTTACTCTCCGACAAAGCCTTGACCTTGGTCTCCAGCGCCCGAATCTGATCAAACAGGCAGGAGATGGCCTTGGCCTCGGGATCGGGCAGCTGGCCGTGTTCCAGATCGGCCCGGGCCTCGGGTTTGCGACCGTCGGTCAGAACGATCCGACCCGGCACGCCCACCACGGTGGAATTGGGCGGAACCTCTTTCACCACCACCGAATTCGAGCCGATTTTACTGTTGTCTCCCACGGTAAAGGGCCCGAGAATTTTGGCTCCCGAACCAACAATGACGTTATTGCCCAGGGTGGGATGTCGTTTCTCCTTGGCCCAGGAGGTCCCACCCAGGGTGACTCCATGGTAGAGGGTGCAGTTCTCGCCGATCTCGGCCGTCTCACCGATCACCACGCCCATGCCGTGATCGATGAAAAAACCCTTGCCGATCTTCGCCCCGGGGTGGATTTCGATGCCGGTGAGAAAACGTCCCACATGGGACAACAGGCGGGCCAGAAAAAAGATATTTCTTCGCCACAGGGCATGCGCCAGACGGTGCATGAGCAGGGCGTGAAACCCCGGATAACAGAACCAGACCTCCAGGGCACTGCGCACTGCGGGATCCCGCTCGAACACCACCTTGACATCCTCTTTCAGGGTCGAAAAAAACATTCCTGCCTCCTCCCGGATAGTCTGTTGATGACAGCAGCGATTTAGCTAACCGATAACATACCTGATTGTTTCTGTCAACTATTTTGCCGGACAAGAGATGCATCATACTGACAGAACTGCTACAAGGAAAGATCAGGATACTTTGGGAAGGGAAAAAAGGAATTTGCTGCCACTACCGACCCGGCTCTCGACCCAGATCCGTCCCTGATGGGCTTCAACAATTTTGCGGCAGATATAGAGGCCCAGGCCGGAACCGGCACGATTTTCCTGTTTGCCGACCTGGGAAAAGGCTTCGAACAACAGGGGGATATGCTCGGCGGCGATCCCTTTACCGTTATCTTCGATGGAAAACAGCACCCTGTCGTCCGCGTCATGCAAAACAATACTGATCTCGCCACCGGTCTCGGTAAACTTGACCGCATTGCTCAGCAGATTGACCAAAACGCGATAAATTTTTTCCGGATCGAACAGGGCCTTACAGTGCAGGGGCAACCGGGATTCAAAGTGGAACTGTTTATTGTCGATGAGATTTTCATAATCATTGAGAAATTCTTCGACCGTTTGCACCGGATCATGGGGGTGCAGATCAAGGGTCATCCGTCCCGAATCCAGTCTCGACAGATCGAGTAGATTGTCGATGAGATCGGACAAACGCTCCGTGGCGGCAATGGCCTGCTGGATATAGTCACGTTGCTGTTCGGACAGTTTGGACTGATCCGACTCCGCCAGCAGAGTGCAATAACCGTTGGCGACAGCCAGCGGAATCCGCAATTCATGGGTCGCGATATTGAGAAACTCGGTGCGCGCCTGATCGGCCTTAACCAATTCGGCATTGCTTTGTTCCAACATGGCCTGGGTCTGCAGCAGTTCGGTTTCCATCTTCCGGGTTTTCGTCACATCACGCAAAGCGGCCACCCGCAGCTCGCCACGAACCGGTTCCCCGGCAAGACTCACGGAAA
>JARRKW010000403.1:0-2582 GCA_037387645.1 Desulfuromonadaceae bacterium | reverse complement strand
CCGCAATCACTGAATTGAGCGCGTTTTTTTATAATGGTTTCCTGACAGGAGGCGTCAGAGGAAGTCCAAATCCACCTGGCTGAAAATGCACGGCTATTGAAATACGGAAATCCCGGCGGGCTGCTGGTTCCAATTGTCCGTCAAGATTCGCCGACCGTCCGTCTCCACGCCATCCGCCCGCAGTTGGTCCAGCATGCTTCGCGGCAGGCCCTTGGAACCGTAGCCGTCGATCAGCAAAAAGACCTTTACGCCGCGCAGGACCGCTCGTTTCGGCAAGAACATTGCGCCCCTGCGCTTCGGCGTCAGTCGACTTTCAGGCCGGTGTAGAAGCTCGTATCGCCACGTTTGATCAACAGGCGCAGCAGATCACCTTTTTCACCTCGCCCATTGCGGCGCGAAAGCCCTCGACGTTGCCGGTGTTTTTGCCGTTGACTTCGAGGATGACGTCAAACCGCTGCAGATTGGTTTCGGCGACGGCACGGGTGGGATTGATGGCGGTCACCAGCACACCTTCGGTTCCCTGCAACCCGTGGTGACCGGCCAGTTCGGGGGAAATGTCGGAAAGCGACAAGCCGAGCGGGTCTTTTTCGCTGACGGCCGCCCTGGCAGCGAACGATCGGGCCGGCAACAGGGTCAGGAGAAGAACGATGGGGTTGATCAGGCGCTGTTTCATGGTTTTCTCCGTTGTGTGTGGTTGAAAGTAGCGCTTAAGATACCCTTGATCTCGCTCCAGATTTGTTCCGCCCCTGTTTTCATGTCTTCCCATTCGTCCTCGCTGGCCATGGAAATCCCCTGCAGCTTTTCCGCAGCCTGATCCCGCTTTAACTGCAAGGCTGCGATGGTTTTGGCATAGTCAAATTTCTCCTCGGCCGTGCCGCTTTCCGCCTTCTCCTGAAGACGGTCGATCTGGGTATCCCATTCGACCATCTGGGCTGAGAGTTTTTCCACGTACTCGGTTCGCTTGTCCATAAGGGTAATCTCCGCTCTGTATCACTCTGTATGTGCCCCGTCCTCTGGGCAGGGGGTGGGCGCCATTTCCGTCAAGGAGAAAAAGAAGGTCGCTCCCTCTCCCGGTTTGCTCTCGGCCCAGATTTTTCCACCATGGCGTTTAACAATCCGTTCCACCGTGGCCAGACCGATGCCGCATCCTTCAACATGGGTTCCAGGGGGCCGCTGAAAGGGAAGGAACAGTTTGTCTGCCACGGCCATGTCGAAACCCGGTCCGTTGTCCCTGACAAAAAAGATCCGTTTGCCGCCAACTTCAGTTTCCCCGAATTCAATTACCGCCTTTTCCTTCATGTTCGAATGCTTCCAGGCGTTGCCGATGAGGTTTGCCAAGACCACCCTGAGCAGATCCGCATCACCATCGGCAGTGACTCCTGCGGCGATCTTGAAAGTGACCTGGCGCTTTGGTTCCGTCAGCTTCAGTTCCGCCGCCACCGCTTTCGCCAGGACACTCAGATCAACCGTTTCCCGCTGCATTTCGGTGTGGATGCAGCTTGAAAAGCTGAGCAGGGCCTCAATGAGACAGTTCATACTTTCGACGCCTTCACAAATATTCTGAAGGTATTCCTTGCCCTGCGCATCTTCCCCGTTTCCCAGCATTGACTGTAACGCTTGGACGTAGCCGCTAATGATCGTCAGAGGTTGACGCAGATCGTGGGAGACGCTGGAGTTGAATGCCTCCAGTGCGATATTCGCCGTTTCCAGTTCAAATGCCCGGGAGGCCAGTTCGGTGTGCAGAATTTTGAGTTTTTCTTCCAACTGCCGGCGCCGGGAAATATCGATGAGCGCCATCCGGCACTCTTGCCCTGAATTGCAGGCCAAGGCCTCGATCTGCACAAAGGGCGGAGGATGTTCCTCGCGCGTGAGCGCCACCTCGCAGGATTCCTTGCCCTGGCTCGCAAACACCTTACCGAGAAAATCGGAGAAGAACAGGCGGGCGTCAACGGGGACGAATTGCGCAAAGGGCAGGCCGGTCACTCGGGAGCGCTCGACCCCGAGGAGGCCGGCAGCGGTGAGATTTGCAGCAAGGATGATTCCCTCGTGATCGAGAGTCAGGTAGCCGACCGGGGCAAAATCGTAGAGGTCGGTGTACTGTTCCAGAAGCTTTTGCGTGGCATGCCGGCTTTGGCGGAGTTCAACATTTTGCATCTCCAATTCGACCTGGTGGACTTCCAGCTCATGAAAAATTCGGAGCGAATCTACCTCGGTCCAAGGTGTTTTCGGTTTTTTCGTTGTTAACATTTCTTCCGCGCGCCGCCGTAGATCGGCAGCTTTGTCGAACGGAGGCTGGTTTCGGTCAAATGTCATGGTTCCCTCCTGGGTACAGTCAGGTCTTCAAGCAACACGCTACGGAGAGCCAAGCTGATCCCGCCGCGGTGGTCAAGCCAACTGTTGGTTTTTCCCTTCCCAGTCATGGTTGCCGTCGAACATTCCGCTCCCGCGGAGCTTTTCCGCCACCTTTCGGAAATGGAACCGCTCCTTGCCAATCACGCCCAGTAACAGAATTGCCTTAAACTGTGCCCCCATGTGTCCCCGCTGCACATGAAACCGTCCCTGGGGGCGCGGCCGATATTCCT
>JARRKW010000402.1:0-2596 GCA_037387645.1 Desulfuromonadaceae bacterium | reverse complement strand
ATCGCTTCCTGTGGCAAATGGAGAGCCGAGGCTCCCGGAGTTCCGGACATGGAATCCGCCCAATCGCCTCAACCGGCGGAACCATCATCCTCCAGCATTTCAATAACCGCCCGGGATTTGAGCTCGCCAACCCAGTTTTTCAGCTCCCGGGCCGCCGCTTCCTCCTTGAGCAACTGACGCAGCTGGGGACGAGCTTCTTCCAAACTCAAAAATTTGCCCTCCACCCGGTCGGTGACTTTGATCAGATGAAAACCGAAGGGGCTTTCCACAATCTCGCCGACCACACCGACCGCCTGGGCAAAGGCCGCCTCGGAAAAGGAGTATACCATATCGCCCGGTTTGAAATAACCGAGGTCTCCGCCCCGGGCGCCGCTGGGGCAGGCGGAAAATTCCCGGGCCAGTTCAGCGAAATCTTCCTGCCGGCAACGCTGTCGCAACGCAACCATACGTTCGTAGGTGGCGTCGCGCTCCCCCTCCGGAATTTTCAGCAAAATATGACTGGCGCGGATCCGGGGAAGGGATTTCATCCCCTCGGGGCAGGTCCGATAACGGGCCTCAACCTGTTCCTCGTCCGGTTCCGGCAGCTCGGCCAGCTTGCGCTCCGTGAGCAGATTGACGGTGAGGTCCTGGCGGATCATCCGCTGATAGGACAACTGATCGATACCGGCCCGATTCAGGGTGGCGTAAAACTCTTCGGCGCTGGAGAAATTTTTCCTCAGCCGCCCGATTTCCTCAGCCACCACCTCGCTTGTGGCCAGCAGGCCCCGACTGAGCGCCTCCTGATAAATCAGCTCGCGGCTCAGCACCTTTTCCAGCGCCAGTTCTCTGACTTCCGCGAGCTCATCGGTGGAAAGATGCTCCATGGTCTTGCGGTGCAATGCCATGGCGTAGCCCTGAATGGCGTTGAGCAAATCGGTTTCGCTGATGAGACCGCCGTTGACCCTAGCTATGATTTTTACCGCCATGAAAACTCCCCGTCGCCGCTTCAGTCACCGGCAAAATGCGGATAGAGGATTTCGGTCAGCCGGGCGAATTCGCCGAGATCGAGGGTCTCGCCCCGACGACCCGGATCGATGTCGTTGGCAGCCAGCTCCCGATCCAGGCCGGTAAAACCGAAACCGGCCGCCAGCAGGTTGTTGCGCAGGGTTTTACGCCGCTGGGCAAAGGCCCCCTTGACCACCCGGCGGAAAAATCGCTCATCCGTAACGGCAACCCGCGGTTGCGTCAACGACTCGAACAGCAGCACCACAGAAGTCACCTTGGGCGGCGGGAAAAAGGCCCCGGGCGGCACCAGCATCACCTGGTGGATATCGAACCAGAGCTGGCAAAAAACGGAAAGCGCGCCATAATCCCGATTGCCCGCTGGGGAGCAGATGCGATCGCCGACCTCTTTCTGAAACATGAGCACGGCGCGACTGAAATGTTGCCGATGATCGAGCAACTTGAACAGGATCTGACTGGAGATATTGTACGGCAGATTGGCCACCAGCTTGAAAGAACCGGCCGTCAGCACCGCATCCCAGTCCAGGCGCAGGGCATCCCCGGCATGCACGGTCAGATTGGGAGCTTGCCGAGCCTGCAACCCGGTTATCAGGTCGCGGTCGACCTCCATCACATGCAACCGGCCAACCCGGGGCAGCAGATGATCGGTCAGAGCGCCGAGGCCCGGACCAATTTCCAGAACCCGATCGGTCGGTTGCAGCTCAGCCGCCCGCAGGATACGGTCCACCACCGATTTGTCCCGCAGGAAATTCTGACCGAAACGTTTTTTGGGACGATGATTCATAAAACCATGAGCTGACCGTACGCGAAACGTGTGCCGCCGGTCCGGTTCACTCCGTCATTTCCGGCAAGGGAAAGCGACGGCTGACCATGAAGGTTATCGATTCAAGACATTTTTCTGGGTCGGGGCCAGCGGGGGATTTTCCAGACCTTGACCAGGGGAACCATCCGCAGGGTCAGGGCAAAGGCGAGTGTAGCGCAAATAACGCCGTAAATCAAACTGCCCAAACCCAGGGGCAGCAATACCTCCCATCCCAGGGTCTTCAGGGAATCGAAGGTCAACTCAGCCGGCAGACCAACCCGGGACATACCGAGCAGCAACCGGCCCGATTCGTATTCGAGAGCATAGATGAAGGGAGCGGTAACCGGGTTGGTGACCCACACCCCAAGTACCGAGGCCAACTTGTTTTCCCCCAGCAGAAAAGCGGCCAGGACGGCGATCCCCATCTGTATGCCAAAGGTCGGGGTCATGCCGATGAAAATGCCCAGCGCCATACCCTTGGCGATTTCTTCGGGAGTCCCCCGCAGCCGAATGAACTTCAGCAGGTTGAGTTTGAGCTGTCGAATCAGACCGAGACGTCGCCACATAGGTTGCCCACTAAAGAAGGTTGCCGGACCGATCCAGCGGCCAGCTCGCCAAGGCATTGAGATCGAGGGAATCCCTGCGACCGTCGGTAAGGTAGTGATCTCCCGCCACCGCCAGCATGGCGGCATTGTCGGCACAATAAACGGGCGACGGAAAAAACAGGGTTTTGCCCTGTTTTTGGCAGAGTCGGGCCATTTCCGCGCGCAAACCGCTGTTACAGGCGACGCC
>JARRKW010000401.1:0-2599 GCA_037387645.1 Desulfuromonadaceae bacterium | reverse complement strand
GCCGGTTTTCGCTAATTTTTATTGACGACCTGGTTCAGGCCATATGCTGTTGGCTGCAACAGGGGGGCGGGCAGGGCGAGAGTTTCGAGTTGCATGATGGCACACCCAACGGCTATAGTTGGGCCGAGATTCGCGCCATCGGCGCCGACCTGTTTCAGCGGCCGGTTCGACGGATCCGGGTTCCTCTCACCCTGCTGCGGGGCGCCGCGCGGGCCAATCTGTTCGGCGCCAGCCTGGCGGGCTATGCGCCGATGCTGACCCCGGGCAAGGTGGCGGAGCTGTGTCACGGGAATTGGCTCTGTGACAATACCCGGTTGAGTCGCGCCATCGGTTGGCGGCCGGAAATCGACTTCGCCGAAGGCCTGCGTCGGACACTGGCGGCCGGTTGACCATAGTAATATTGAAGGGTTTCAGTTATGTCCAAGGCGGATTTTGCCACCATCCTGGAGGAAGTGCGGGGCCTCGTCGCCCGGTTTTCCAAAACCCAGGTTGAAGTGACCGAAGAGACGGAATTGATCAGCGAATTGGGCCTCGACTCCCTGTTGGTCATGGAGATTGTGCAGGAAGTGGAAGATATTTTCGACATTTCTTTCCCGCTCAACAACCTGGCGGAGACGCGCACCGTCGGGGATTTTGTGCGCCAGGTGCAACAGGAAATCGGGGACTGATACGATGGGTCTGTTTGAAAAATTGCAGACGTTGGCCGACGCGCGCCAAGCCCTGCTGGCGACGGGGATCGATCCCTTTGACGTGGTGGTGGAGGACATTGTTTCACCGACGGAAGTGCGCATCGGCGGGAAAAACGTTCTGTTTGCCGGGTCCAACAACTATCTGGGTCTTACCTTCGATCCGGCCTGCATCGAGGCCGCCTGCCAGGCCACCCGGACCGAGGGTACCGGAACCACCGGGTCGCGTATGGCCAACGGCACCTTCTCCGGGCATCGCGCCCTGGAACGGGAATTGGCCGAATTTTACGGTTGTACCAGTTCCATCGTTTTTTCCACCGGTTTCGTCGCCAATCTCGGCGTCATCTCGACTTTGGCCGGGCCCGGGGATGTCATTCTGCTCGATGCCGATTGCCATGCCAGCATCTACGACGGCTGTCGCATGGGCGGGGCCGACATCATCCGTTTCCGGCACAACGATGCCGCCGATCTGGAAAAACGTCTGCGACGTCTCGGCGAGCGGGCGGCCCGGACCCTGATCATCGTCGAGGGCATCTACAGCATGCTGGGCGATTGCGCCTGCCTGGCCGAAATCGTTGCCCTGAAGAAGCGGTACGGTGCCTGGCTCATGGTGGATGAGGCGCACTCCCTGGGTGTGTTCGGCGAGCGGGGGCGGGGGCTGGTGGAGGAAGTCGGCTGTGAGCAGGAGGTTGACTTCATTGTCGGAACCTTCAGCAAAAGTCTGGGCAGCATCGGCGGTTTCTGCGTCAGCCGGCACGAGAAGCTGGATCTGGTGCGATTCGCCAGCCGCGCCTATATCTTTACCGCCTCTCCCTCGCCGGCGACCATCGCCTCGGTACGCAAAGCCCTGGAGATCATGCAGGCCCGGCCCCAATTGCGGCGGCAATTGTGGGACAATGCCCGGCAGCTCTATGCCGGGTTGAGTGAGCTGGGCTATCGGCTCGGCCCGGAGCCGAGTCCGGTGGTGGCGGTGTACATGAATTCCAAGGAAGAAACCCTGGGGTTGTGGAAGACGCTGCTGGATATGGGCGTCTACGTCAATCTCGTTCTGCCCCCGGCGGCCCCCGAGGGGAAGAGTCTGTTGCGTTGCAGTGTCAGCGCCATGCATACCCGCCAGCAGATAGAACGCCTGCTCGCTGTTTTTGCCGAAATCAAATCCCTAACGGCATCCGCCTGATTCCTCTCCGGACCGACCGGTCAGCGGCCGGTCCGGTTCTTCTGGAACCCTCCGGGTCCACTTGTTTCCCATCCTTATTAAGGTGTCTGATGAGGCTGTTGCAGCCACGGCTGGCGTGCGCGGCAGGGGAGGGCGTGGACCGGCCGGACTTAACCCCGGCGAATTTTCTTGGCCAGGGAAACTTTGGGTTTGTAGGAGAAGTCAATTTCATCCTGGACCTGACAGCGGGCACAGAGGGTGCCCTGCAACGAACCCGCCAGGTAATTCTGACGATACTGCTGGTATTTCTGCCCCTGCCAGACGGCCTGTAACCCCCCTTCGCCGACATTTCCCAGGACGGTGCTGCGTTCCCAGTCGACACAGCAGAGGACGCAGTCGCCGTTGTAGAGAATGTAGGACTGTTCCATCAGCCGGTCGCAATCGGAAAGGGCGCGCATGGGTAGGATGTTGAGAGCGCGTTTGGAGACGGACTGATGGGAGCGGTTTTCCAGGGCATGAATGTTGACCGCGATGCCCCGGGAGTTCCAGTATTCGCGGATTTCATCCAACTCCTGATCGATGGTTTTGGTATGGACCATAGTCACCTTGAGTTTCAGGCTGGTGACCTTGCGGCGCTGCAGCAGTTCGATAAAGGCGTTGACGTTGGCGAGGTTTTTCTCCCAGCTCAGATTGCCCATGCTGGCTTCGTAGGTGTCTTTGCGGATGCCATGGAAGCTGACATGGAGGCTGTTGAGAC
>JARRKW010000400.1:0-2604 GCA_037387645.1 Desulfuromonadaceae bacterium | reverse complement strand
CTCCTGCAGTTCAAGAACCCCTTGGGCCCGGTTGACGGCTGCGCCAGAGGCGGTCGCGCCCGCCATCCCCCGGGAATACCAGCACAGGTGCTTGCGCATGTCAAGCAGGGATCGGCGTGGGCCGTAGGTTCGGATGAAGAGCTGGAGGTGGTCCAGGGCAACCCGCAATCGTTCCGCCGGTGTTGGGGGCGGTGGGATGGGGACCCCGGCGAGCAGGGCCACGGTGTCCCGGATCAACCAGGGGTTGCCGTAGCCGCCGCGACCGATCATGACGCCGTCGCAGCCGGTCAGTTGCAACATGTTCCGGGCATCGTCAGCCGTGGCGATGTCGCCGCTGCCGATCACCGGAATGCGAAGAGTTTCTTTCAGTTGCCGAATCTGCTGCCAGGCCGCCTGGCCGCCGAACCCCTGGCAGCGGGTGCGTGGATGCAGGGTAACGGCATCGGCGCCCTCGCTCTCGGCGATGTGACCGATTTCCAGATAATTGATGGACTGCTGATCCCAACCGGAACGGATTTTTATGGTCAGGGGGCGGTCGCTGGCCCGGCGAACGGCCGCAATGATCCGCGCGATTTTTTGCGGCTGGCGCAACAGGGCGCTGCCCGCTCCGCCGCGTACCACCTTGTTCACCGGACAGCCCATGTTGATATCAAGCAGTTCGCCGTCTCCTTCGGTCAGCGCGGCCGCCTGGGCCAGGGATTCGGGGTCGTCGCCGAACAATTGAATGCCTAAGGGGCGTTCCTTCTCGGAGGAGTCGAGCAGGACCCGGGTACGTCGTCCGGAGTGAATCAGCCCCTTGGCGCTGACCATTTCGGTAAAGACCAGGCCGGCGCCGAATTCTTTCATCAGGAGCCGGTAGGGGAGATTGCTGATACCGGCCATGGGAGCCAGCCAGATTCTGTTTTTCAGGTGGAGCGAGCCGATCTTCATTAGACATTGTTTCTGTTGCACAAATTTTACGCATATTAGCATGGGGATAGGGAAAAACAAAGGGAAAAAAGGAAGGGTCGGGATTTGCTTGAATGCATACAGTATACAAAATACTGCTTGACAAGCCAGACATCACTTGATAGAACGTACCAAGGAGAAGATGAGCCTAAACCAAGATTGATTCCGGTTGTTTGGGCTCAGGGTCGTGTGCGGAATTGAAATCCATGCCGCAGACGGCGGGTAAAAGACCGGAATCATCTTATAATGTGAGTTCCATGTAGTAGGAAATGGGCAGTTTAGTCTGGTGAGCTTCGGCTCATCGAACGTTTTATTTCACCAAAGGAGAGAGAAGCATGGCGACACTTAAAGAAGTCTTGGCCCAAAAGATCGCGGAACATCGTCCTCGCACCACGCGTCTGCTGAAGGAACATGGTGATGTGAAATTGGGGGATGTCACGATCTCGCAGTGTATCGGCGGCGCTCGCGGCGTCAAGTGCCTGGTTACCGACATCTCTTACCTTGACCCCATGGAAGGGATTCGTTTCCGCGGGAAGACCATTCCCGAAACCTTCGCGGCCCTGCCCAAGGTTCCCGGCTCCGACTATCCCTATGTCGAAGGCTTCTGGTGGATGCTGCTGACCGGCGACGTGCCGACCATGGAGCAGACTCTGCAGGTGGTTGAAGAGTGGAAAGCTCTCTCCCAGATCCCGGCTTACGTTATCGACGTATTGCGGGCTCTGCCGCGCGATTCCCACCCCATGGCCATGTTCTCCTCCGCCATTCTGGCCATGCAGCGCGATTCCAAGTTCGCCTCGAACTATGCCGCCGGCAAGTTCAACAAAATGACCTGCTGGGAAGAAATGTATGAGGATTGTAATTCCCTCATGGCCAAACTGGCACCGATCGGCGCTTATATCTATCGCATGAAGTACATGGGCGATACCCACATTGATGCCGATCCGAACCTCGACATGGGTGGCAATTTCGCCCGCATGATGGGTATCCCCGCGCCGTACGACGATGTGGCCCGGATGTACTTCATCCTCCACTCCGACCATGAGTCCGGCAACGTTTCCGCCCATACCACCCATCTGGTCGCTTCGGCTCTGTCCGACGCCTTCTACGCCTATTCGGCCGGCATCAACGGTCTGGCCGGTCCCCTGCACGGTCTGGCCAACGAAGAGGTACTGCGCTGGACCCAGAACTTCATGGCCAAACTCGGCGGCGAAGTGCCCACGGAAGAAGGTCTCAAAAAGGCCCTCTGGGACACCCTCAACAGCGGCCAGGTCATCCCCGGTTACGGTCATGCCGTACTGCGGAAAACCGACCCCCGCTATACCTCGCAGCGTGAATTCTGCATGAAGACCCCCGGGCTCAAGGACTACCCGCTGTTCCAGCTGGTGAAGATGATCTTCGAAGTGGCTCCCGGCGTGCTCATGGAGCACGGCAAGGCCAAGAACCCCTGGCCGAACGTCGATGCCCAGTCCGGCGTCATCCAGTGGTACTATGGTGTCACCCAGTACGAATTCTACACCGTGCTGTTCGGGATCGGCCGGGCCCTGGGCTGCCTCGCCAACATCACCTGGGACCGCGCCCTTGGTTACGGCATCGAGCGTCCCAAGTCTGTCACCACGGCCATGTTGGAAGACGCTGCCGGCGCTAAGTAAGCGGAGC
>JARRKW010000399.1:2624-5040 GCA_037387645.1 Desulfuromonadaceae bacterium | reverse complement strand
TTCACCGACCGGGGTGTCGGTACCGAAATTGTCCAATAAATCAGACAGGTAAACGATCATGAATACAGAGAAGTGGATAGCGCGGGCCGATCAGGTCATCATGAAGACCTATGGCCGTTACCCCATTGTGCCGGTCAAGGGACAGGGGTGCGAACTGTGGGATGCCGACGGCAAGCGGTACCTCGATTTTCTCGCCGGAGTGGCGGTCAACAATCTCGGTCACTGTCATCCCAAGATTGTGCAGGCCCTGCAGGAGCAGGCCGCGACCCTGATCCACTGTTCCAATTACTATCATATCCCGAGCCAGATTGAGCTGGCCGAGGTGCTGTGCCGGCACTGTTTTGCCGACCAGGTCTTTTTCTGCAACAGCGGCGCCGAAGCCAATGAGGCGGCTATTAAGCTGGCCCGAAAATACAGCCGGGAGACCTATGGCCCGGAGCGTTATCAGATCATCACCGCCTCCGAATCCTTTCACGGCCGTACCATGGCCACGGTGTCGGCCACCGGCCAGGCCAAGGTGCAGCGGTTTTTCGATCCGCTGCTGCACGGCTTCCACCATGTGCCTTTCAACGATGCGGCAGCCCTGGAGGCCGCCATCAGCCCCCAGACCTGTGCCGTGATGCTGGAACCGATTCAGGGGGAAGGCGGGGTCAAGGTGCCCACGGCCGATTATTTCCGCCAGGTTCGGGATCTGTGCGATCGCCACAACCTGCTGCTCATTTTCGACGAGGTGCAGACCGGATTGGGGCGTACCGGCAAGCTCTTTGCCCACGAGCATTTTGGCATCAGCCCGGATATCATGACCCTGGCCAAGGCCCTGGCCGGGGGCGCTCCCATCGGTGCCATGCTGGCCCGGGCTGAGATCGCCGCCTCTTTCAGTCCCGGCACCCATGGCTCGACCTTTGGCGGCAACCCCCTTATGACGACAGCGGCCCTGGCGGCTCTGCGGGTCTTGCTGGAGGATGGTTTGCTGGAGCAGGGCACGGCGCGGGGCCAGTATCTCATGGCTCGGCTCAACGAACTGAAAAGCCGCCATGTCTGCATCAAGGACGTGCGGGGGATCGGTCTGATGGTCGGCATGGGCTTGACCATCCCCGGGGGGGATATTGTCCATATGGGGCATGCCCGGGGTTTGCTGCTCAACGTGACCCAGGACACGGTGTTGCGCTTTGTGCCGCCTTTGACCATCAGTGAAGCCCAGATTGATGAGATGATTGGCATTCTCGATGGGATTTTGACGGAAGTGTCGGGATAAAGGATTGAGGAGGCTTTCCTTTTCCCTTGTGATAATTTAATTTGCCAAGGACATTGCCATGAAAAAAGATTTTCTTGCTCTCTCCGATTGGACCCGCGAGGACCTGGAACAGATTTTTGCCTTGACCCGGGAGCTCAAGGACAAGCACAAACGCGGCGAGGAGCACCTGCTGCTCAAAGGGAAGACCCTGGGGATGATTTTTGAAAAGAGTTCGACCCGGACCCGGGTTTCCTTCGAGGCGGGGATGTTCCAACTCGGCGGTCATGCCCTGTTTCTCTCCTCGGGGACCACTCAGATGGGACGGGGGGAACCGGTGCAGGATACCGCCCGTTGCATGGCCCGCTACTGTGACGGGGTGATGATCCGGACCTATTCCCAGGAGGTGGTGGAAGCCTTTGCCCGGTATGCCGATATTCCCATCATCAATGGCCTGACCGATATGTACCACCCCTGTCAGGTAATGGCCGATCTCTTTACCGTGCTGGAACACAAGGGCAGCATTCGCGATCTCAGTTACTGCTGGATCGGTGACGGCAACAATATGGCCAACAGCTGGATCAACGCCGCCGCCGTTTTTGGTGCTCAATACCGATGTCTGGGCCAGCATGGGCCAGGAAGCCGAGCAGAAGGAGCGGGAGCAGGCCTTCAAGGGATTCCAGATCAACCGGGATCTGGTGGCCATTGCCGACCCCGCCTGTATCGTCATGCATTGCCTGCCGGCCCATCGGGACGAGGAGATCACCGACGAGGTTATCGAAGGCCCCCATTCGGTGATTTTCGACGAGGCGGAAAATCGCATGCATGTGCAAAAGGCCATTATGGCCACCCTGATGGCATAAGGGGCCGGAACGGCCCCCGCCTATTTCTTCCATGACGATGGGTTAAGGGAATGAACATCACCTGTCCGCATTGTGAATTTTCCCGCGAGGTTGAACGGAGCCAGATTCCGCCGGCGGCGAAAACGGTCATTTGCCCCCGCTGTAAAAAGCGTTTTGAACTGACCGGTCTGACGGCACCGGCTCTGGCTGAGCCGGCGGCGCCCGTTGCGGAGGCGATACCGGAGATGCCAACAGCGGTCCCGGCCGCCGAAGTTAAGGTGGCAATGTCCTCCGCCGCCCGGCCCAAGGCGGGCTTCTGGATCCGGGTGGTCGCGGCCCTGGT
>JARRKW010000399.1:0-2606 GCA_037387645.1 Desulfuromonadaceae bacterium | reverse complement strand
CCTTCCTGGCCTGCCTAGTAGTGTGGGTCAGCTATTTTGTTTTCTTCACCGGCTATTGCGTCCAGACCCCCGGCAAGATGCTGCTGCGCATCAAGGTCATTCGCACCAGCGGGGCCGAGATCGGCTACGGCCGCGCCTTTCTGCGGGAAGTGCCGGGGAAGTTTTTGTCCGCCATTCTGTTCGGTATCGGTTATCTGATGGTGGCCTTCGATGAGCGTAAGCAGGGATTGCACGATCGCATCGCCGATACCTTTGTCATCAAACTGTAACATCAGTCGCCAGAAACCCCTGGCCCGTTGATCCTATCAACCAAGGAGACTGTCATGTCCAAGAAAAACACTGTCGAAAAAGTTGTTCTCGCCTATTCCGGGGGCCTGGACACCTCCATTATCCTGAAATGGCTGGTCGAAGAGTACCAATGTGAAGTTATCGCCTTCTCCGCCGACCTCGGCCAGGGGGAAGAGCTGGATCATATTCCTGAAAAAGCCAAGAAAACCGGCGCCAGCAGCTGCCATATCCTCGATCTGAAAGAGGAATTCGTCCGCGATTTCGTTTTCCCCATGTTCCGCGCCAACGCTATTTACGAGGGGCGCTACTTCCTGGGCACCTCCATCGCCCGGCCGCTCATCGCCAAGGCGCAGATGGACATTGCCGCCCAGCATGGGGCCGATGCCGTTTCCCATGGCGCCACCGGCAAAGGGAACGACCAGGTGCGGTTTGAAATCGGCTACTACCATTTCGATCCGGCCATCAAGGTCATCGCTCCCTGGCGCGAATGGGATCTGAAAAGCCGCACCGCGTTGGAGGAATACGCCAAGAAACATGGCATTCCGGTGCCGACCAGCAAGAAGTTTCCCTGGAGCTCGGACCGCAACCTGCTGCACATCTCCTTCGAGGGGGATGTCCTGGAGAACCCCTGGGCCGAGGCTCCGGAAGAGATGTACGTGCTGACGGTACGTCCGGAGGATGCGCCCGATCAGCCGGAATACGTGGAAATTGAATTCGAAAAGGGCGATGCCGTGGCCGTTAACGGCGAGCGCCTGTCCCCGGCCAACCTGCTGGCCAAGCTGAACGAACTGGGGGGCAAACATGGCATCGGCCGGGTCGATCTGCTGGAAAACCGCTACGTTGGCATGAAGAGCCGCGGGGTTTATGAAACGCCCGGCGGCACCATTCTGGAGGAAGCCCATCGGGGCGTCGAGTCCATCACCATGGACCGCGAGGTCATGCACCTGCGGGACTCCCTGGTTTCCCGCTACGCCTCCATGATCTACAACGGCTACTGGTTCTCGCCGGAGCGGAAAGTGCTGCAGGCCCTCATCGATGCCTCCCAGGAGACGGTCAACGGTAAGGCCCGCATCAAGCTGTACAAGGGGCATGCCCGGGTCGTTGGCCGGGATTCGGCCAGCGACAGTCTGTTCAATGTCGACTTCGCCACCTTCGAGGCCGACGAGGTCTACAACCAGGCCGATGCCGAGGGCTTTATCAAGCTCAACGCCTTGCGCATGCGCATCGCCGCCATCCAGCGTCAGGCCCGGAAGTAGGACGATAGCGAGGCGAGAGGGGTCGAAACCGACCTCTCTCGCCTTTTATCACAGGGGGGCAATGGACTTGGCCGAAGAGCCCCGCATCAAAGTCGCGGTGGTTGCCTGTATTCTCGATGCGCAGCAGCGGGTCTTACTGACCCGTCGCTGCATCGAACCCTTCCGTGACCTCTGGGTCATGCCCGGGGGCAAGATCGAAGCGGGAGAGTCGATCGCGGCCGCACTCCAGCGGGAAGTGCGGGAGGAAGTTGGCATCGAGGTGCGTGTTGAAGGGTTGATCGATCTGTTTGAACAGATCGGCGTCGGCGAGCAACAGGACCATTTTATAATCCTCTACTATCGAGCCCGTCCCTTGAGTCTGGATCTGCAACTCAACGCTGACGAGTGTTCCGACGCGGCCTGGGTTGCCGTTGATGGGATGTCCGGTTATGCCATGCCGCCCGGCGGCCGTTATATCCTGGGCAAACTTTTCCCCGATCTGGGGTGGGCCGACTAACCGGCTGATCCCGGTTATAAAATCGATTCATGCAGATCAAGCGGTATCGCTCGCTTTTAGCAGAACGGCGAACGGGTATGCCGTTTTTACATTTTTGCAGCACAGATAAATTTTTTGCTATTGGCATGACCAAGAGGAGATTCGCATGGCGCAAAACCAGCTCTGGGGTGGTCGTTTTACCCAGCCGACCGATCAGTTCGTTCAGGAATTTACCGCCTCCATCGATTTCGACAAGCGCATGTATCGGTATGATATCCAGGGCAGTATGGCCCATGCCCGGATGCTGGCCAAACAGGGAATCATCGCCGATGCTGAGGCCCAGGCCATCATCGAGGGTCTTGAGGCGATTCTGGCTGATATCGAGGCGGGTAATTTCGAGTTTTCGGTGGCCCTGGAAGACATTCACATGAATGTGGAGAAGCGGCTCATCGAACGGATCGGACCGGTCGGGGGCAAGCTGCATACCGCCCGTTCCCGCAACGATCAGGTGGCCCTCGATGTGCGCCTGTACCTGCGGGATGAGCTCAAGACCATTCTCGCTTATCTCGATAAGCTGCAGGGCGCCC
>JARRKW010000398.1:0-2608 GCA_037387645.1 Desulfuromonadaceae bacterium | reverse complement strand
CGGTCCCTAGCACCAGTATGTTATAAACTTATTTAAGTAGGCCTTTGATCTTTGATATGAAACCTTGACTGGTGAGTTCTTCTATCTCTCCACCATCCAACCACTGACCGTAGCAGACAGAACATGTGTCTATGTGAATGTCTGGATTCTTTAGGCTTGTGACTTGAACCATATTGCCCGTTCCACCGCATCTAGGGCACTTGCCTTTTAGTGCATCTTGCCAGTGATTATTGTCTATTTCGTTCTTGAGGGTATCAATTGAGCTAGACTCAAGGATTTTGTCAAGTTCACCGATATCAAACCAGATGCCGGAGCACTTGACGCACTTGTCAACTTCTATCTCACCCAATGTGACTCTTTGTAGTTCTCCATTGCATTTTACACATTGCATATAACAACTCCCTTCGTGTGTATAGGCTGGTTTATAACAGTGTTGATAAGTGGAAAAATTTCCACTTATTCGCATATTGGGGAGCAAACATGGAAAACAAACCCAAGTTTCGCCCCAACCCCGACTTGAAACTCATGGAGCCCCCGGAGGGGATGTTGGTGCTTTATTGCTTTTGTTTTGATTGAATGTTGTTCCGCAACGTCACAGCTCTGCACCTCTAAAACAAAAAGCCAACCGATCCTTTCCATTGGATCCAGTTGGCTCGTTTCTGTTCATAATAATGGGTCATTTCCCCATTTCCCTCGCAAAAAATTACACCACAAAAACAATATGTAAATTATTAATAAAGCCAAATCTATTTGAAGTCAATCTATTTAATCGGTGGTCCCTGCATCGTTGGCTTCTGAGTATTCCACCAGAGGCTGTTCCACTACCCGCATCCCCCGACCCGTCTCCGTATAGTAAAAAAACACCCGCACCCAGCGACCGGGCGTTTCGGGCAGGTGCCGAAAGATTGCGGCGAAGTGCTGCAGTTTGATCCCCTGGCCCTTGATGGCTTCCTGTTCTTCCCGCACCTGCTGCCGCAGCCGTTGCTGTTCCTCCTTGCTCAAACCGGTGTCGAAAAAGTCGGGAGCATTGCCCGGCACCACCCGCTCGCTGTGGGCGAAATCCCGCGCCAGTTCTTCCCGCAGCTGTTCGCGCAGGGTGCCGTCGAAACGCGCCTGAATGAAATCCGCCACCGCCTCGAATACCCCCCGCTGGGAGAGGGGCTGGCGGAACAGACCGGCCTGGCGCCAGAAGCTTTCCAGCTGGGTCAGGGCGGCGGAAAGGCTGCCGCAGTGGCTGCTCAGCAGATTCAGGAAACCTTCGAAACGGCTGCTGTTGCATAGCAGGTCGATGAGGCGACTGATGCCGCGCAACCGTTCGAGGTCGGTAAAGCTCAGCTGTGGGGTGGTCAGCACCGTGTAGGGCGGATTGGGATCGAAGCGGATGCCGCGGGAGTCGGCCTGCTGGCGCAGGGGGGCGCCGGGCAGCAGCTTGACCGGTTCCAGTTGCAGGTGATGGGGCTGGAGGGCCGCCACCCGGTCGATGGAGCCGAGCAGGTCGCCGAAGCCTTCCCCCGGCAGGCCGGCGATGAGATCGAGGTGCAGGTGGATGTTGTCCATCCGGCGCAGGCGGCGCACGTTTTCCTCCAGGGCTGCCAGGGAGGCGCGCCGTTCGATGGTGGCGAGGGTGGCCGGCAGGGTCGACTGTACGCCGATTTCGAACTGGAACATATCGGGTGGAACGGTTTCCAGCAGCGCCAGGGTGGCTTCGTCGAGGAGGTGGGCGCCGATCTCGAAGTGGAACCGGCTGCGGCGGTTATGGGCCAGGATGTAGCGGAAGATTTCCCGGGCGCGGGGGGCATCGTAGTTGAAGGTGCGATCGACCAGTTTGATGGTGGGCACCTCGTGCTCCAGCAGCAGATCCAGGTCGCTGCGGATGCGCTCCGGGGAAAAGGAACGCACCTGCTGGTCCAGGGCGCTCATGCAGAAGGCGCAGCGATAGGGACAGCCGCGGCTGGTCTCGAAATAGACCAGGCCCCGGTTGAGTTCCACCCGGCCCAGGGCGAAGGGGGAGGGCAGCTCGTCCAGGTTTTTCAGGGGCGCTCCGTCCGGCCCTTCGAGCAGATCGTCCCCCGTGCGGTAACAGAGCCGGGGGATGGGGCCGGGTTCCTCTCCCCGCTGCCAGGCGGTGAGCAGGGCGCGCAGGGGCAGCTCCCCCTCGCCGCGCACCAGGGCGGTGAGGCCGGGGTGACGGGCGAACAGCTCCGGGCCGTCGAAGGAGACTTCGGGGCCGCCGAGGAGCAGCCGCAGCCCGGGGCGGGCCACGCTCAGGGCGTCGATCAGCTCCAGGGTCTCGCGCCGGTTCCAGAGGTAGACCGAAAAGGCGATGACCTCCGGCTCCTCGGCCAGCAGGGCGGCCAGCACCGCTTCCTTCGGTTCATGGACGGTGAACTCGCGGATCAGCAACTCGCCGCAGTCGTCGCCGCAGAAGGCCGCCAGGCAGGGGAGGGCGAGGCTGGCATGGATATATTTGCTGTGCAGGGTGGTCAGTAGCGTTCGCATGGCGCCCAGGGGTAATATGTGGATCCTCTCCTCTCCCCTTAGTTAAGGGGAGGGACGATGCTTTCGGCATTTCTGGTTGTTTGTTTGGCCCTGTGTTCGGTAAAAAGCC
>JARRKW010000397.1:0-2616 GCA_037387645.1 Desulfuromonadaceae bacterium | reverse complement strand
GTTTTTCACCGGCATGTATGTGGTGATGGCCTATTATTATATGCAGCAGGATATTCGCATCGATGAAGCCCATGAAGCAGCGTTGGTGGAAGAGGGTCTCAACGAACTCATTGCGCAGCGCACGCAGGTCCTGCTGGCGGTTTCCCAATTATTGAAGCAAAATGCCGTTCTCCAAAAGGCCCTATTGAGCCGGGACCGCGCCCGGCTTTATGCGGAAAGCCAGCCCATCTTAAACGAACTTGTTTCCTCCTACCGGATTACCCATTTTTATTTTCATACCCCCGACGGGGTCAATTTTCTGCGGGTGCATTTTCCTTCTCGGCACGGCGACCGCATCAATCGCCATACCCTGCTTGCGGCCTTAAGCAGCGGGCGTTACGCGGCGGGTATGGAGCTCGGTCCCCTGGGCACCTTCACCCTGCGGGTGGTGGTGCCCTGGATCGTCGATGAGCAAACCCTCGGTTTTATCGAACTGGGAGAAGAGGTGGATCATCTGCTTGGTGAAGTACAGAGACGTACCCGGGCCAATCTGGTGGTGTTGCTGGATAAACAGTATCTGCAGGAGGAAAACTGGCAGCAGGGACTCGATATGCTGCATCGCCAGGGGGCCTGGGAGCAGTTTCCCGGCGAGGTGATTGCAGATGTGATTTTTCCTTCCTGGGAAAATGAACAGGTCATGGCCAGCCTGAGAACGCTGACGAAGGCCGACAATTTGCTGACGTTGCAACAGGGCGACAGGCAGTTTCGGGGGGCTCGACTGCCGTTGCTGGATGTCTCCGGGACCATCGTGGGACATCTGCTGGTCTTTCACGAAATCACCGCCAAGCTCAGCCATTATTACGGTCTGGTGCTTTGGACCGCTCTTGTTTCGGTTGTTTCCGGCGGCGGGCTTTTTCTGGTCTCCTTTGTCGTACTGGGGCGGGCCGATCGGCAGCTGGCCAGCAGTCATCAGAGTCTGACCACCGAGTTGTCCCGGCGGGTTCAGGCCGAAGAAGAGCTGCGCCAGTCCCATGCCCTGCTGGAGGCGCGGGTACTGGAAAGAACCTCCGCCCTGGAGCGGGAACGTTCCTTTCTGCAGCGTTTGATCGATGGCTTGCCGGACCCGGTGATGGTCATTGATCTCGATTACCGAATTAAGTGCATGAACCAGGTTGCGCGGGACTTGCAACCGGTGGCCAGTGCCGATTCCGATCTGCTCCTTTGTCATCGGATTTCCCATCGTTTGGACCACCCCTGCGGTCAGCAGGATCAATCCTGTCCCCTGCAACTGGTGCGTGAAACGGGTCAGCCGGTGACGGTGTTACATCAGCATCTGGATGCCGATCAGGATCTCAGGATCTGCCAGGTGTCGGCCTCTCCCCTGTACGACCAGGACGGCTCTTTGATCGGTATCATCGAAAGTTCGCGGGATGTGACGGAACTGCTGGATACGCAGGAAGCCTTGGCCAGCAACCGGGAAATGATCCTCCACATGGTCGGTCACGATCCTCTGACCGAGCTTCCCAATCGAAGCTATTGTCTGGACCGCCTGCCCCATAGCCTGTTGCGGGCCGGGCAGAACCAGGAAAAAGTCGCTGTGCTGTTCATAGACCTGGATCGGTTCAAAAACATCAACGATACCCTGGGCCACCATGCCGGCGATCTGATTCTGCAGGGGGTTGCCCGGCGTCTGAAAAACGGGACCCGCCCGGGGGATTTCCTGGCCCGTTTCGGCGGCGATGAATTTGTCCTGATTCTGCAAAACATCACCGAACCGACCCAGGTGATCCGTCTCATTCATCGCCTGCTGGCTGAGTTGGACGAAGGCTTCGAGGTGCAGGGGCATACCCTGCATGTGACCGTCAGCATCGGCATCAGTTTCTTCCCCAATGACGCCACAACCATTGAAGAACTCATCAAGTTGGCCGAAATCGCCATGTACCGGGCCAAGGAGGAAGGGCGCAATGTCTGCCAGTTCTATACCCCGGACATGGATGATCGGGCGCGCGAATTTTTGACCCTGGAAAATGAACTGCGCCTAGCGCTGGAAAGGGAGCAGTTGGTGCTGCATTATCAGCCCCAGGTGGATTTGAGCAGCGGCCGCCTGGTGGGATTCGAAGCCCTGATCCGCTGGCAGCATCCGCAGCGGGGTTTGCTGGCGCCGGGGAGTTTCATTCCCTTGGCCGAAGAAACCGGTCTGATCCTGGGCATCGGCAAATGGGTGTTGCGGGAAGCCTGTCGGCAAAACCTGGAGTGGCAACGTCGAGGGTATCCGTCCATTCCCATCGCCGTCAACATTTCCGCTCGACAGTTCATGCAGGGCAATCTGGTCGGTGAAATCTACCAGCTCATGCGGCCGGGAGATTTGCGTCCCGATTGTCTGGCTCTGGAGCTTACCGAAAGCCTGATCATGGGCAATGTCAAGCTGGCGGTGGAAACCATGCACCAGATCAGAGGGATGGGCATTCAGCTGGCCATCGACGATTTCGGTTCCGGTTATTCTTCCTTAAGTTATCTGAAAAACTTTCCCATCGGCAAACTGAAAATCGATCGGTCCTTTGTCATGGATATCACCAACAACCTGAACGATGCCGCCATCGCCTGCTCCATCATTGCCCTGGGCCAAAGTATGGGACT
>JARRKW010000396.1:0-2622 GCA_037387645.1 Desulfuromonadaceae bacterium | reverse complement strand
GCCCGTTGCTTGTACCACAATCCATTCAACGTCCAATTACTTTTTCTGTTTCAAAATCTGCGGCCGTAGCGGCTTGAGCGGTTCGAGAATTTTGCGCTGTGGTACAGCCTCCCCTTTGCCCTGAAGCTCTTTTATCGCTTCGACACTTTTAGGATTGAAGGTCGACTGCTGCAACAAATGCCTCGCCACCGGAGCCTGTTTCTGCTTGGTCTGGCTGATCTTACCCTGCAACTCGCGTAAGGTCAGGCCACGCAGCTTGTCGAGCATTTGCCGCACCTGCAGCAGATCCTGTTTCAACTCCGGGCTCCCTTGTTTGTCAATGGCGGCCAGGATTTCTTCCACATCAGCATCAATCTCTCCTTCCAGCAACGGTCGGTCCTTGGCAACATACTGCTCGACGACCCGCTGATCGGTGAGCATATAGCCGACTTTGCTAAAGTGGTTCATGACCTTGAGAGAACGCTCCATCAGAGTCGGATTATGCAGCAGCATGACCGCCATTTCCGGGCTGTTGCGGTAATAGATGTTGATGATCTGCTGGCCGCCGCCGAAACCGCGCAGCACCTGATCGCGGAAAGAGCGCAGACCGCTTAACAGGGCATCCGGATTACGGCTCTTCTGCGCAGCGACCTTACTGGCCATGCATCCAGAGCCAGGCTCGGTCACCGGCATCCAATTGTAATACATGATCTCATGAGCCGGGGTACGCTGGGCTGTCGGCAACTCGCCGGAGAGGCTGGTCCAGAATTCCATCACATTGCTGTGCCAGCTCCCCCACAGCGTGTCATGCAGCATGGTCGAGAGCGGGACTCGGTTGGCATTGTTGTTGTCACAGTTGTCGGCGCGGCCCCGGTTCAAATTGCCACCGTTGCAGTCGTCCGGACTATCGCGCATATCGTTGATTGCTGCGGCCACCCGCCCTTCATTGCGATCACCAGTCTGACAGGCCGAATTGAAATTTTCGATGTTGCGGCCAGGGGTCCCTTCGTGCCAAGTATATTCACCGTCGGCCGGCCGGGCGGAGAGCATGAAACCGGAGGCCCACCCTTCCGACCAGGCAAGTCCGGCGTTCTGCGGACAGTCGTCAAAGGTATGCGAGCCCCCCGGACTCGGATTGTCCTCGCCATAAGCGTACCACATGATGGCGTGGCCGTATTCGTGGGTGACTACATCCGGCCCATCATTGAACTCGGCTTCAATATCGATCTCCTCCCAAGTTCGGTCCCAATGGGTGCCACCGTCTTCCGGATAGCAGCTGTCAACGAAGCCAGGATCTTGTTCACCAGCCGTGACCGCATGATTCCACGCCAGGTTAAGGTGATTCCAAATCTGCATGGTCAGCGGATGCTCAACGCCTGTCTCTGTGCCAAAGTCGAGAACCGTACCGTCGGACAAGTTGTTATGGGTCGCCGACGACCATTCATAGGTCGAATCAATGCCGTCGCAATCCTGCACCCGGATACGGGTGTTCTCCAACGCAAAGGAATAATAGATGTCGCGACCATCCTGCAACCAACCGTCGTCGTTGTTGACGGTAAACGACCAATTGCCGCTCCAGTCTGTCGCGACACTCCCCAGATAATCGTCTCCAAAGGTATCGTCATCCCACAGATAGACACTGACGTTGACCAGCGGCCGCCAAACACCATCATAATCGAGGAAAGTCAAACGACCGCGCACAGTGATGGGATCTTCCGGTGCCCAGGCTTGGCCACTTTGATCCTTGGCATATTTGAGGATCTCTTCGGACGGTTTGCTCGGACGTACCAGCAGCCGTTGCCCCTCGGGGATGTCATAGGGCTTGATCTTTTTCTCGATATCTTCGCCAACCGGCTTGCTGGTCAGGAACAACAGTCGAATATCCGGTTTGTCCGGGTTCTTACTCAGTTTCTCTCGAAATATGCGTTCCCGTTCCTGACGCTTCTCCCGCACGAATTCCTTGGAGGTCAAAAAACGATACTCGCCTTTGTCATTGACCAGCAGGTAACGCACTTTGCGATCCGAAAAACCATTCCCTTCGGCGATTTTGCCCGCCAGTCGGATATCCAGGATATATACGCCTGGACCTTCAACTTTAAGCGGGATTATCACCTTTTCTTCCTTTCCTGCAACCAGCCTCGTTTTCCAAAAGGTTTTTCCTTTCATCAGGGCCGGATCCTTGTCTCCCCGGCTCAAAGCAGCAGAGACCTCCACGACCTCCACCTTTGGGGCGAAACGAACCTGCACTGGAAAAGAAATTTCTCCCTTCCCTCCCTTCAGGCTTCCCTCAATGAGTTTTGCGTCCAAGACAATGGTTGCCGAAGGCGTCGGCGGAACACTGTGCACCCACAACGGGAAACAAAACAACAGCACGGGACACAACAACAGAATCAACAGTCCTTCAGCCAGCACCCTCCTACTCTCAACTTGCATAACAACCTCCTTGTTTATTTGTTGGCTTTCTCTAAGCTATCACGAGAAGGTCTTTTCACAAGGTGTGGGACAAATAAAAGGCTCTTATAAATCGGCAACGAGCCTGTAGAGAGAAAGCTAGGGACACTTCCCGGTTATTTTCCGAGGCCGGCCTGGTTTATTCGGTTTTACCGGTTGATTCAATTGGATTGCCAGTTTGTCCATGAAACT
>JARRKW010000395.1:0-2624 GCA_037387645.1 Desulfuromonadaceae bacterium | reverse complement strand
CGAAGACTTTGCGCGTTGGTCAATTGTTCGATGACGTCCGGAGACTCAAGTCGGCCGTGAAACTGTTGGTAACGCTGTTCCAGCAGTTCCCGGAACGAGGATTCCGCGATGGCCTGGGTCTGGGAGAGATTATTCCAGAGCAGGGCCCCCTCGGCCAGGGTCAGATTCCGGGCCGGTTGCAACGCCAGGCCGGAAAAGAGGGTGTCCAGCCAGCGTCGGGCTTCGAGGTCTTGGATCTCCTGCAGGAACCGGTGCAATGGTTGCCGCAGGGAGCGGTAACCGCTGCGGCGCAGCAGCAGACGCGCGCCGAGGCGCAGTTCGCCGACGAAACCGAACAGGGGCGGGCCAGCGCTTTCCCAGAGCTGTTGTTCCAACGTTTCGCCCCGGGTTTTAAGCCATTGCAGCAACTGATGGAGTTGCTCGTGACAGGACGGAAATTCCCGTTGCAGCTCTTCTTCCAGGGGGTAGCAGCCATGGAGTTCCAGCCGGGTCTGGCCGCAGAGAATCTGCAGTCGCGGGGCCGGTGCCAGCTGGTGTCGCCCCCCCAGCAGGTCCAGGATCTGACGCATATACAGGGAATTGCCGAGCCATGCCGGCGGTGATTCGACTCGGTCGGCAAAGGTCAGCAGGCGTCTGCCGGCTTTGGCCAGCAGGGCGCCGGCCAGTCGGGCGGTCAGACTTTCACCCAGGATGAGAATGTCGTAATGGTGTTTGGACACGGTGGAGTAATCAGCCTATGGGGAATCGCTGTTGTTTTCCCGCCACGGGCGGCAACGAACCGACGATTGTGTATCGCCCGCTAAAGCTCTTCTTCGCTTTGAATCCTGATCCCTTCCCGTCGAAGCAGTGCGCTGGCAACACCCTCGCCGGCGATGAGCCGGTCGCCCTGGTAGATCCGGTGGACGCCGCAGGAAGGACTGCGTTCCTTGAGCAGGGCTTCTTTGCAGCCGGTCAGGCGGGCGATGCGAAGGGTTTCGGCGGCTCCGGCCCGAAAGGCCGCGTTGCGATTCAGGCCGGAAACGGTTTCGATTTCGCCCCGACCATCCAGGACGGCGTTGCCGTCGCCACGGACAAACCGGGCAGGGGGGCGAGGCGTGGGGAGACCGCCCAGTTGCTCGGGGCAGACGGGGATGGGCAACAGCTCGTTTGCCTCGAGATAGGCCATGACCTTGGCGTTGAATTTGGAGCAGCCGTCATAGCGGGTTTGCAGGCCGAGCAGGCAGGCGCTGATCAGGATCGGACGGGGCATGGGGATCGAACTCATTCATTGCGGGGACGACCATCGAGCAGCTGGTCTTATCCCCCGGTTGCCGGCTTCAGTCAGGGATTGATCAAGGCCGCCGGTACGGCATCCGTTTGTGCTATGCGGACCCGCCTTCCTTCCACGCGCAGGCGGCCTTCGGCGAACAGCTGAATGGCCCGGGGGTAGATCTGATGCTCCTGTTCCAGAATCCGCGCGGCCAGGGTTGCTTCCGTATCGTCGTCCAGCACCGGCACCACTGCCTGGATAATAATGGGACCGGTATCGGTGCCGGTGTCGACGAAATGCACGGTGCAGCCGGAAAAACGCACCCCGTAGTCCAGGGCCTTGCGTTGCACGTGCAGGCCGGGAAAGGCCGGCAGCAGGGCCGGGTGAATGTTCATGATGCGGTTTCGAAAGGCCTCGACGAAACTTTCCGTGATGATGCGCATGAAGCCGGCCAGAACGACCAGCTCGATGCCGGCTTCCTGCAGCACGCCGATCACTTTGCGGTCGAAGTCTTCCCGGCTGGCAAAATCCCGGTGGTCGATGCAGAGGGTGGCAATGCCGGCTTTTCCCGCCCGTTCCAGGGCTCCGGCCGTGGGATTGTTGCTGATGACCAGGACGATTTCGGCAGCCAGCGAACCGTCCTGACAACGGTCGATAATGGCCTGCAGATTGGTTCCACCACCGGAGGCCAGGGCGGCGATGCGCAATTTTCTCTTCACGAATCCCCCTCGTTTAGACCAGGATGAGCCCCTTGTCGTCGTCTCCGGATTTGGTGATTTCGCCAATCACGAAGGATTGCTCCTTGAGACCGGACAGGCGCACCATGATGTCGTCGGTTTCTTTCTCGGGAACCACAATGGCCATGCCGATGCCGTAGTTGAAGGTCCGGTACATTTCATTCTCGGCAATGTTGCCGCCTTCTTTCAGCAGTTCCAAAATCGGCGGTTTGGGCCAGCTGTTTTTCTCCACGACCGCAAGGCAATGGCGCGGCAGTACCCGGGGAACGTTTTCCAGCAGGCCGCCGCCGGTGATGTGGGCCATGCCCTTGATCTGGAAGTCCCGCAGCAGATTCAGGATGGTTTTGACGTAGATCTTGGTCGGAGTCAGCAACTCGATCCCCAGGGGATTTTTCAGGCCGGGCAGGGCGCTGTCCACGGTCAGTCCCATGCGCTCAAAAAAGACTTTGCGGGCCAGGGAGAAGCCGTTGGAATGTAGACCGCTGGCGGCAATGCCGACGATTTTGTCCCCCACTGTAATGGAGGAGCCGTCAATAATCTGGTTGTTATCGACCACGCCGACGGTAAAACCGGCCAGGTCGTATTCACCGTCGGCGTACATGCCCGGCATCTCGGCGGTTTCGCCGCCGATCAGGGCG
>JARRKW010000394.1:0-3805 GCA_037387645.1 Desulfuromonadaceae bacterium | reverse complement strand
AAAAAAACCCGACCGTTCCGAGTCAGCCCTTAAAGTCAGAGTGTCGCCATCAAAAGTGAACAGCCAGGGCTGACAGTTGTCGGCGGAAGTGGCCAAGCTACCAGCGGCAACAAGGGTTTGCACCAACTTTTGACTAAGTCGAAAAACTTCTTCAGGCTCTACAGTGGGGGAAATATCATCCGGAACCATAGCCACCTCCCGACAACCATTCTGGCGCAATCAGGTTGATACCTCTCTTCGGATACAGACGTTAACAATCGAACTGCAGCAATAATCCAGGCAACACCAATAGGTCACTGATGAGGGCAAACAGCATGGTCAGGGCAATCAATATCCCGAATTGAATCGTTGGGACAAAGCTGGCAAACAGCAAAACACTGAACCCCCCAATCATAATCAGCGATGTGGTGGTCATGGGGGAAATTTTCTCTATAACAGCCTGTTGCACTGCGGCCGTCACGGATTTTTTGCCACTACGGCGGCTTTGATAGGCGCAAATAAAGTGGATGGTATCGTCCACGGCAATACCTATCGCCACCGCGGCAATAATGGCCGTGGCACTGTTGAGGGGGATGCCACAGGCCCCCATCACGGCAAAGTTAAAAAGAATTGGTAAAACATTGGGAACCATGGAAAGTAAGCCCAGTTTAAAGGAGCGAAAGATCCCGAACATGATCAGTAAAATGAGCACAAAAGCCAGCGCCAGACTCTGGACCTGGCTGTTAAAAATATACCGGATCAGTTTGTGGGCAATAAGCGTTTTCCCGGTGACACGGGCCTGATAGGGGGTACCCGCTGTTATTTGGTTCAGATATCCCTGCAGCGCCTCGATATATTGTGCAACCGCACTGGAATTGTGTTCGTTGATCCGTGCCGAAATGCGGGTCCAGCGCCGCTGTTCATCAATGAAGTTATCGATTTCATCACCGTCATACAGCAGCAGATACTGGGCCGCCATGAGGCGGCTCTCCGGCAGACGGTAATAGGATTCGTTTTCCTGGTGAAAGGCTTTATTCATTTCCCGAAAAAAATTACCGATGGATGTTACCTGGCTGACAATCGGCTGTCGCAGCAGATAATTTTCAATCTGCTGAATATGCGCAAGGGCCTCTGGTTCCAACAGCGAATCTTCTTCGTCCCCCTGAAAAGAGACTTCAATGGTTTCAACACCACCGAGCATCCACCCCCCCAAGCAGCTTATCGACAAACTGGGAATCCCGAAAAACATGGCTACTTTTTTTAAACGATTCAAGCAGATTGGTTACCACCCGGATCCCTGACAAGGCCACCAACGAAACCAGAACCAAGGCGAAAGAAACCCATAATATCGGCCGTTTATATAATGGCAACTGGTCGGCAAAAAGCACGCACGGTTTATGTAACAGAGAACGATGTTGCATGGACGGGGTTCTCAGTCCGGCCCTGTTTCGCAAAAAATAGAGGCCTAAAGGAATCAGAGTCATGGTCAAACCGAATTCAGCCATCATGCCACCGGCGGCAGCTAGACCAAACTGGCGGATCGGGGGAACATCACTGACCGCCAGGGAAGCAAAACCGATGGCGGTGGTAAAACTGGTTAAAAAACAGGGCACAGCCAGATAGGTGAGGGTCGTTTTCATGACCTCGGGCAAGGGCAGCTGACGTCGATCCTGATTGAGAAATTCATTGAAGACATGAATGCTGTCGGAAACCGCCAGAGCCATAATCAAGGGGGGCAAAATGGAAGTAATCGGACTGATGGCCCCCCCGATCAGATTCAAGAAAGCCAGCGTCCAGATCAGGCAGACACTGACATTGGCCATGGCCAGCAAAATCGACCAGCGATTGCGCAAGGCGACACTGACCAGCACAATCAACAGCATGAAGATCAATGGCATAAAAACCATCAGGTCGCGATTCATGAAGCGACTCATGTTGACATCCGTGGCCAACCACCCGGCAATATGGTATTCAAAACCCGGCCAGGGAGGAGTCAGCGAATGAAAACTGTTTTCAATCCGCTGGACAAACTGTTCATCAAAGGCCGCGTCGTCCGGCCGACTTTCCGGCCGCACCAGAAACATCGCAGCGGTCGAGGTTCGATTCAGCAGGTTGTCCCGAATCAGGCTGCTGGCTAAAGCCCGCCGACGAAGTTGCTCTTTTTCCGGTTCATTGGCAGGAACCTGTTCGAATAGGGGTTGCACAATGAAATCGTTGTCGGAACCGAGAAAATCGTCGACATTGGCGAGGCTCAACACTTCCTCAACCCCATCGAGATCCTCCAGCCGCTCGGTCTGCTCGACAACAAAACGAAGCACTACCGGATCAAAGACATCTTCGGCAGGAAAACCAACCACCAGAACTTCATCTTCGCCGAACTGTTTTTTAAAGGATTCGTAGAATATCAGATCGGAATCGTTGTCAATAACCATCGATTCGACAGAGGTTTCCATTGGCAGGGTGGCATAAAAATAGCTGAAAACCCCCGTCAAAACAAGCAGCCCCGCCAAATACCAAAAAGGGTGCCGAAAGATGAGAGCGCAGTGTTTAGCAACAAGTTTCTGAATCATGAAATAGGACCTGCCCCCTCATCATAAAGAGAATTCAACCTGAGCATAGACCTGATCGGCCCGATCATAGGAACCCAGCAGAATATCCGCGTCACCCTCAAAAAGCATGAGGCCGACTTTAAGCTCGGTGTTGGGGAAACTTTTCAGGGTAACGGCGGGCGGCAGACAGCTGCCGTCATCGCTGATGGCGATAGCTTGTAGCGGGTCGATAAGTTCCAGATTGCCCCGTCAGAAGTTTTTGCTTCACCCAGCGACAAGACATTATCCCGCTCGAAATAAACAAATCACCAGGGCGCCCTTCGGGTTTTCTCATAAACATATGTAAATTAGTTTTTCCTATAGACATGGGCAAAAAAACCGCTAGGATGTCCCACATTTGAATCATGCTCGGGTAATTTCGCCCGCAATTTCCTCATGGAGGGGATATGAAATCTATCAGAATTCTTATCGCTGTGCCTCTCTTGGTGGCGCTGCTGACAGGCTGTTCAACCAGCTTCACCAACCTGCAGACCACTCCGCCGGAGCATTATGAAACCCTCGGCCCGGTGACCGGCAAGGCAAGCGGGTCGCTCGGCATCCTCGGCACCGCCTATTACTTCATCCCCATGGGTCTCAATTCGCGCATCGAGCGGGCCTATCAGAACGCGCTGGAACAAGCCCCCGGAGCAACCGAGTTGATCAATGTCACCTATAGCGAATCCTGGTTCTGGTGGATCATCGGCACGGGCAGAACCGTTACTATCACCGGCGAAGCGATCAGGGGGATCGAGCAATGAAAACGACCATCAAACTTGTACTGGCCATCGCTCTGGGCTGTTTACTGCTGACCGGCTGCACCGGCAGGCCGATCCATCTCGATTCCGTCCAACAGGTCGATATGGCGGACGTCGATTTCAGCAAAGGCCGGCAAATTTCCGTTTCGGCGAGTGGCTTCCAACTGCTGCTCCTTATTCCGATCCGTATCAATGACCGCCATGAGCGTGCCCTGCAGGCACTGCGCAACCAAGCCGGCTGGGACTATATCGGCGACATCGAGATTCAGGAATCATGGTCCTATGCCCTGGTCGGCACGGTCTATACGACCACTTTAGTGGCCACGGCCTACCCGAAAAAGTAACCAACCTCCGGCCCTGTCGCGTTTGCGGCGGGGCCGTTTTTTTGTCATCGGATTGGGCCACCGGCGCCCCCCTTTTGCAACATTGGAGCCCTCAAAAACCAGACATTTGTGTCTTCTGGGGTTTTTCCCCAGCCTCAAA
>JARRKW010000393.1:762-3389 GCA_037387645.1 Desulfuromonadaceae bacterium | reverse complement strand
CCGACGGCCGGCGCGAGACGTTTCCCTCGGACCGGTAATGCCTGTTCGATTCGTGGGCGCAGCTGTAGTTTTGTTATTTGTTCCGCACAGGAGAATCCCGCTGATGAAAATGTCCTTGTCCGATTTGGGGTACTGCCGCATCGCGGTGGCTTCACCGGAGTTGCGCGTGGCCGATGTGGCCTTCAACGGCCTGCAGATCCGCCAGCTGATTGAGCAGGCCGAACGGCAGCAGGTCAATTTGCTGCTCCTGCCGGAATTGGGTTTGACCGGCTATACCTGCGCCGATCTGTTCTTCCAGCCCCTGTTGATCGAGCAGGCCCGGCAGGCGCTGCTGGAGCTGGCGGATTTCCTGCGTGGACGGAGCATTGCGGTGGTGGTCGGGGCGCCCGTTTGTTTAGAGGGGCGCCTGTTCAACTGTGGAGTCATGCTCGCCGCCGGCAGCATTCTCGGCCTGGTGCCAAAAAGTTATCTGCCCAATACCCAGGAGTTTTACGAGGAACGCTGGTTTTCCTCGGCGCGGGAGTTGACCTGCAGTGAGGTGACCTGGCAGGGGAATACTATCCCGGTGGGCACCGATCTGCTGTTTCAGGCCGAAAACCGGCCCGACTGCCGGATCGGCATCGAAATCTGCGAGGATGCCTGGGTGGCCGCTCCCCCCAGCGGACGGCTGGCCCTGCGCGGCGCCACCGTGCTGCTCAATCTTTCCGCCAGTCCGGAGATCCTGAGCAAGGAAGCCTATCGGCGGGATCTGGTCCGGGCCCAGTCGGCCCGTTGCCTGGCCGCCTATGCCTATGCCTCGGCGGGCCCCGGCGAGTCGAGCACCGACCTGGTATTTTCCGGACATTCCCTGATTGCCGAAAACGGCCAGGTGCTGGCGGAAACGGAACGGTTTCAGTTCGCGTCCCAACTGGCCCTGGCCGACCTGGATCTGCAGCGACTGGTCAACGAGCGGATCAAAAACAACAATTTCATCCTGGATGGCGAAGATTCCGCAGGGCGCATCGTTTCCTTCCTGCTGGCGGATCTGCCCATGGGGCCGGTGCAGCGGTCGCTCTCGGCCACCCCCTTTGTGCCGGCTCTCGACAGCGAACGTTGCTGCCGCTGTCGGGAGATTTTCTCCCTGCAGACCACGGCGCTGGCCAAACGGCTGCGGCATACCGGCTCGGTTCATGCCGTTATCGGCCTTTCCGGGGGGCTCGATTCCACCCTGGCGCTGCTGGTGACGGTCAAGGCGTACGACCGTTTGCAGCGCGACCGCAAGGGGATTGTTGCCGTCACCATGCCCGGTTTCGGCACCACGGCCCGCACCCGGGGGAATGCCGAGCTGTTGGCCGAGCTGCTCGGTGTGTCCCTGCGGGTGATTTCCATCGATGGGGCGGTTAGAAAGCACTTCGAGGATATCGGTCATGATGAAACCTGTCATGACATTACCTATGAGAATGCCCAGGCCCGGGAACGGACCCAGATTCTGATGGATCTGGCCAACCAGCTCGGCGGGCTGGTCATCGGCACCGGGGATCTGTCGGAGCTGGCCCTGGGCTGGTGTACCTACAACGCCGATCACATGTCCATGTACGGCGTCAATGCCGGGGTGCCGAAAACCCTGGTTCGCTATCTGGTGGAATGGTGTGCCGAAGTCGAATTCAGCGGGCAGACCACGGCCATTCTCAACGATATCTGCGCCACCCCGGTTTCGCCGGAACTGCTGCCACCCACCACCGACGGGGAAATCCGGCAGAAGACCGAGGATCAGGTCGGTCCCTATCTGCTGCACGATTTCTTTCTCTACCACATGGTGCGGCTGCAGTTCCCGCCGCAGAAGATCTATGTGCTGGCCTGTCAGGTTTTCGCCGACAGCTATGCCCCCGCAGTGATTCTGCACTGGCTGAAAACCTTTTACCGCCGTTTTTTCTCCCAGCAGTTCAAGCGTTCCTGCCTGCCCGATGGGCCCAAGGTCGGCAGTGTTGCCCTCTCTCCACGGGGGGATTGGCGCATGCCGAGCGATGCCTGCGCCACCCTCTGGCTGGAGCAGTTGGAGCAGCTGGAGGTTCCGTCCGCGTCCGCCGATCGGCCGGCGGGCGGTTGAATTGGCGGAACAAGAAGGCTACTTCATGAGTTACGGCACCCTCTATCTCATAGCCACCCCCATCGGCAATCTGGAGGATATTACCCTGCGCGCCCTGCGGATCCTCAAGGAGGTCGACCTGGTGGCCGCGGAAGATACCCGCCACAGCCGGAAACTGTTCAATCATTACGGAATCAACACCCCCCTGACCTCCTTCTTTCAGCACAATGAAGCGGCCAAGGGGGAAAGGATCCTGGAGCTGTTGCGGGAAGGGAAGTCGGTGGGACTGATTTCCGATGCCGGCACCCCGGCCATTTCCGATCCCGGCTATCTGCTGGTCTGCCGTTGTCGGGAGGAGGGCCTGCCGCTTACCGCGGTGCCGGGTCCGTCGGCCGTGGTAACGGCCCTGTCCCTGGCCGGTTTGCCGGTGACGCAGTTTGCCTTTGAGGGTTTTCTGCCGGCCAAAGCCGCTGCCCGCCGGGAACAGCTGGCCGCGCTCAAAGCAGAAACCCGGCGCACCGTGGCCTTTTACGATGCTCCCCATCGGCTGCTGGCGGCCCTG
>JARRKW010000393.1:0-670 GCA_037387645.1 Desulfuromonadaceae bacterium | reverse complement strand
GCCGAGGCCCTGGCCCATTTCGGTTCGGACCGGGTGCGGGGGGAAATCGTGCTGCTGGTGGCGCCCACTGAGGAAGCGGTACCCCAGGAAACGGTCCGTGAGGCGCTGCTGCGCTGGCAGCACAGCAGCGATCTGTCCAAGCGGGAGATCGTCAAGCAGGTGGCCCGGCAGTTCGGCCTCTCCGGCAGTGAGGTTTACCGGGAGGCTTTGGCGCTGGACGCCGAGGAGGGGGAAGAACCCGCCGATTGAGCTTTGCAGGAATGCCGTTATCGCCCGCGGTCGGGGCGCTTAACGTCGGATCTCGAACAGCAGAAAGTCGTCCTGGAACTTCTCCCAGTCGATGCGCATGTCCTCGACCATGGCACCCGGTGGTCCCTGCCGGCAGCTTTCCAGGGTTCGTTGAATGGCCGATTTCGAGCCTTCGAACACCGCCTCCACCTCACCGTTGGGGCGATTGCGAACCCAGCCCTTCAAGCCGTTGCGGGTCGCTTCGGCCTGGGTGAAATAGCGGAAGCCGACCCCCTGAACCCGTCCCTTGAAGCGCACCCGTGCGCGTACGTTATTCATGTCTCTTCCTTGTGAGCCGTCAGTTGTAAGAAGGTCGCCTCGTCGATGACCCGGATGCCGAGCTGGCGGGCTTTCTCCAGTTTGCTGCCGGCCGCGGCACCGG
>JARRKW010000392.1:0-2627 GCA_037387645.1 Desulfuromonadaceae bacterium | reverse complement strand
GCTGGTGCCCCATCTGCTGAAGGTGTTGGAGGGGGAACCCGGCAGCCGGCGCGGTTGACGATCGAGGCCTCAAGCGTGGCAGGCTGCCGGAATAAGGGACACTAGAGTCCCTGGACGCGGAGCCGGTCCTGCTGCAGCGCGCCCCAGCTGATGCTGCGGTTGCGGCCGCCGGCTTTGGCCTGGTAGAGGGCCTGATCGGCGCAGTCGATGAGGGCTTCGATGCTCTGGGCATCGTTGGGATAAACGGCCAGACCGAGGGACAGGGTAACAGCAACCTTTTCCTGCTGTCGGTGCAGGGGCAGGTTCTCCACCTCCTGGCGGAGTTGCTCGGCCTTCAGCAGCGCCCCGTTGAGATCGGAATCTTCCATGAGGATGGCGAACTCCTCCCCGCCGTAACGGGCCGCCAGATCGACCACCCGGACGTTTTTACGGAGGCAACGGGCCACCTCCTTGAGCACCTGGTCACCGAACGGGTGTCCGTAACTGTCGTTGACTTTTTTGAAATGGTCCACGTCGCACATGAGCAGGGCCATGGGATATTCCTGCCGTTGCGCCCGCTCCAGCATGACCTCGAAACCGTGGATAAAGGCCCGGTGGTTGGCCAGCCCGGTGAGGCTGTCGGTAACAGCCAGATTGTTGATGGTTTCATGGGCCTGGGCCAGATCGATTTTTACCGCGGACTGGGCGGCGATCAGTTCCAGCAGTTCCAGTTGCGGTTGGGAGAAGGCTTGTGCTTCCCGGGCCGCCACGGTAAGAGCTCCGACGGGGATTTCCCCTTCCTTGCGCAGGGGGAGGATTTTCAGGCTGTTGAAATCGGTGAAATGGTGGTTGTTGCAGAAAACCGGATTGGCGCCGTTGTAGTCCGAGTTTTCGGGCAGGGAACGGTTGTATTTGAGCACCTGGCCGACCAGGCCGGAACTCAAGGGAAAGTCGACTTTTTGCAATTGATCCGCATGATGGCCGTCGGCCCAGCAGATTCTGTGATGGTTCCCCTGCACCAGACTGATGGCGACGAAATCAGCCGGGACCAGCGCCTTGACCGCTTTGCCGGTGGCATGAAAAGCCGCCTCCAGTCCCAGTCCCTGATTGAGTTCGTGCATGCCGACGCAAACCTGGCGCACGGCCGCCCATTCGTCGTCCATGGCCTTAAGGTGGTTGCCCAGCTGCATTTCCAGTTCGATTTTGCGGGCGGCCAGGCGCAACTGTTGACGCTGGTCTTCGCTCCAGGGCGAGGTGTCTTCCCGGTCAATGCAGAGAATGCCCCAGGGGGTGGTTGATTTTGGGTCCGGGGCCGTTTGGGGACCGATGCGGATGGCCAGCAGGCTGCCGACTCCCGTGGCATCCGGATAGTAGGGCAGGTGACCGAGGCCGCTGCGGGCCGGCGCCAGGGCCAGTTCGGCCTGTCCTTTGCTCAACACGCTGACGATGCCTCCTTCCCGGGGGAAGGGACCGGGGAGAAGATCCTCCCGTTGCGAGTCGATTCCCCGCAGGCTCAATTGGGTGCTGCCCGGGTCTTTCCAGAGCACGGCGGCGGTGGTCAGTTGATGACATTGGCGCAACAGTTTGAGTTGTAGCTGCAGCGATTCATCGATGAGTTCGTTGACTCGCGGTTCATTCGTCGGATTTTCCCTGGCTCCGGGCGCGGTCAGCATTTCGTGCAGGGAAGGTCCGGGTTTGGGACGTTCGCGTCTGGTTGAGCGGGGCGCGGTGGTGACGGTCGTTTCGGATTTGGTTGCCGCCGAGCGGGAGACGGAATAACGCACCAGCAGCCGCCAGACGGCAATGGCCGCAGCCAGGGTCAGAATCATGGGCATGCGTGGCAGGCCCCGTTCCATCTGCAGCAGTTCGGCCGCCAGGGTTGTCGTTCCGATCAGCGCCAGGGTGGCGATGGTCCAGTTGAGGAGGAGATGCAGGAATAATTTAATAATGCCGAAAATCAGTTTCATGAGCTACCCTTTTGCCATGCGGAATGACCCCCAGATTAACATATCGCGACCCCCTCGGTAAATGTCATATCCTGCGGCGCGATGGCATCCCGGGTGCATATTTCTTTACAATGACCCTGGAAACAGGTAATAATATCAGCCGGTTGATTTATTAAAAAACAGGGAGGTCCATAGTGATGAAAAAAATACTGTTTGGTCTTCTGGGCGGATTGGTCTTCGCCGGCCCGGTTCTGGCCGGTGGTGTCGATATGCGGGAAGGCCTGTGGGAAATCACCACGACCACGGAAATGGCCGGAATGCCCTTTCAGATTCCGCCCATGACCTTCACGCAGTGCATCACCCAGCAGGATCTGGTGCCGCAGGAACAGAAATCCGACAATGAGTGCACCATGAGCCACAGCCAGATCAGTGGCAACCAGGTTTCCTGGACCTTTGTCTGCAAGGGGGAGGGCGGATCTTCCCGGGGCGAGGGGACCATCACCTATCATGGCGATCGTTTCGATGGAAAATCGAACATAGCCATGGAGGGTGGTATGCAGATGGTCAATAAGATGCAGGGGAAACACATCGGTCCCTGTCAGTAACGGCTGAATGCGCCGCTAGCTCAGCTGGATAGAGCACCAGACTTCGGATCTGGGTGTCGGGGGTTCGAATCCTCCGCGGCGCGCCATGTTCAAACGG
>JARRKW010000391.1:0-2635 GCA_037387645.1 Desulfuromonadaceae bacterium | reverse complement strand
CGAAGAGCTGATGGGTAAAAAATTCGGCGACCGGCACAATCCGCTGCTGGTTTCGGTCCGCTCCGGCGCCCGCGCCTCCATGCCCGGCATGATGGACACGGTCCTCAACCTGGGTCTCAACGATGAAACGGTGCAGGGCATCATCGAGCAGAGCGGCGATCCCCGCTTCGCCTACGACTCCTATCGGCGCTTCATCCAGATGTATGCCGATGTCGTTATGGATATGGACGGCGACATCCTGGAGCATCAGCTGGAGCAGATGAAGGAAAATCGCGGGGTGCAGCTGGATACCGAACTGTCCGCCGATGACCTGAAAGAGCTGGTCGCCATCTTCAAGCACAAGGTCAAGGAAGAGCTGGGCCGGCAATTCCCCGAAGATCCCCAGGAGCAGCTTTGGGGGGCCATCGGTGCGGTGTTCGGTTCCTGGATGAATCCCCGCGCCAATACCTACCGCAAGCTCAACAACATCCCCGCTGAATGGGGCACCGCCGTCAATGTGCAGTCGATGGTTTACGGCAACATGGGCGATGACTGCGCCACCGGCGTCGCCTTCACCCGCGACCCCTCCACCGGGGAGAACTACTTCTATGGCGAGTACCTGGTCAACGCCCAGGGCGAGGACGTGGTTGCCGGTATCCGTACCCCGCAGCCCATCAACAAGGCCAAGCACAAGCCGGGCGACCTGCCGGCCATGGAAGACGTGCTGCCCGAATGTTATGCCCAGCTGGTGAAGATCCGCGATATCCTGGAGAAACACTACAAGGATATGCAGGACATCGAATTCACCATCGAAAAGCACAAGCTCTACATGCTGCAGACCCGGAACGGCAAGCGTACCGCCAAGGCGGCGGTGAAGATCGCCGTGGATATGGTCAACGAAGGTCTGATCAGCGAAAAGCAAGCGGTGCTGCGGGTTGAACCGTCTCAGCTCGATCAGTTGCTGCATCCGTCCCTGGATCCCAAGGCGCCGAAGAAGGTCATTGCCAAAGGTCTGCCGGCTTCCCCCGGTGCTGCCTGTGGCGAGGTGGTTTTTTCCGCCGACGAAGCGGAAGAAGCGGCTAAGATCGGCCTGAATGTCATTCTGGTGCGGGTGGAAACCAGCCCCGAGGATATTCACGGCATGCACGCCGCCAAGGGGATTCTCACCGCCCGGGGTGGCATGACCTCCCATGCGGCCGTCGTGGCCCGGGGGATGGGCAAGTGCTGCGTGGCTGGTTGCGGCGACATCACCGTATCTTACAAAGAGCAGCAGTTCGTGGCCAAGGATGGCACGGTGATCAAGAAGGGGGATATCATCACCCTCGACGGCTCCACCGGCGAAGTCATGAAGGGGGAAGTTCCCACCGTGCAGCCGGAATTGACCGGCGACTTCGGTCAGCTCATGACCTACGTTGACAAGTTCCGTCGTCTCAAGGTTCGGACCAACGCCGACACCCCCCACGATTCCAAGGTGGCCCGGGAATTCGGCGCCGAAGGGATCGGCCTGTGCCGGACCGAACATATGTTCTTCGAAGCCGACCGCATCATGGCGGTGCGGGAAATGATCCTGTCCGAGGACCTCGAAGGGCGCAAGCGCGCCCTGGCCAAGATTCTGCCCATGCAGAAAGGCGATTTCATCGGCCTGTTCCGCGAAATGAAGGGCCTGCCGGTTACCATCCGCCTGCTCGATCCGCCGCTGCATGAGTTCCTGCCGCAGCAGGAAGCGGAAATCGAGGAGTTGGCCAAGGTCATGGGCGTCACCGTTCAGACCCTGCAGAACAAGGTGGAGTCGCTGCACGAGTTCAATCCCATGCTTGGTCATCGCGGTTGCCGTCTCGGTATTACCTATCCCGAGATTTACGACATGCAGGTGCAGGCCATTGTGGAAGCGGCCTGCGAGCTGGTTAAAAACGAAGGTTTCTCCATCATTCCGGAAATCATGATTCCCCTGGTCGGCGAAGTGAAGGAATTGGCCATTCTCAGAGCCAACGCCATCCGGGTGGCCGATGAGGTCATCGCCCGTTACGGGGTCAAGGTGGAATACCTCATCGGCACCATGATCGAGCTGCCCCGCGCCGCTCTGACCGCCGACGAAATCGCCAAGGAAGCCGAGTTCTTCTCCTACGGCACCAACGACCTGACCCAGACCACCTACGGTCTGTCCCGGGACGATGCCGGCAAATTCCTGCCCTTCTATGTGGAGAGCGAAATCTATCCCAACGACCCCTTCGTGGCCCTGGACCAGACCGGTGTCGGTCAACTGGTAAAGATGGGTTGTGAAAAGGGCCGGGCTACCCGCCCCAACATCAAGCTGGGGATCTGTGGTGAGCACGGTGGCGAACCTTCCAGCGTCATCTTCTGCCACCAGATCGGCCTGGATTACGTCTCCTGCTCCCCCTTCCGGGTGCCCATCGCCCGTCTGGCCGCGGCCCATGCCGTGTTGAAGGAAGAAAAATAGATTTATTCGGTTAGTATGGATGGATCTTGGAAGCCGCCGGCATTATTGCCGGCGGCTTTTTTTCTGCCGCTGACGCAGTTGTGGAATGGGGTGAGGCTGCCAAGCGCATCGATGCTTGACTTGTCATGGAACCTCCCGGTACACTCCTGGCCTTGAAAAGCCGTAGTGGTCACCCCGATGCGGTTCACTTCGTTCACC
>JARRKW010000390.1:0-2642 GCA_037387645.1 Desulfuromonadaceae bacterium | reverse complement strand
GTGAGCAGTTTAAGGTGCGGAAGATTCGAATTCATCACGACAGAGGAAGTGTTTTGAAAAAGGATCATTTCGATATGGTTGGTGTTCCAGGTTTCTCTGGATGCTAACAGAGAATTTTGCCCGGGCAAACTGTTTTCTGGGGCCGGGCGGACACCTTTCCGGGGCGCGAGCCCGGCCTTGGCACGGCGCGAAGGAGTTGAAAATGCCATATTCTTTCTTCTGGGTATTTCTTTTGGTCTTGATGTTGAGCCCCTTCAGGTCTTTTGGTCTGGAACCTGAAGAGGTGGCTGTGGTCGCCAATCGTTTTGTTGAGGAAAGTACGGAACTGGCCCGATACTATATGGAAAAACGGGGAATTCCGGAAGAAAATCTGATTCTGATCAAGACCACGGACAAAAATTTTTGTTCGCGGAAAGAATTCGATAACGAGATTGCCGGCCCGGTTCGAGAGTTTCTGCGTAAAAGAGAACCTGGAACGATTCGTTGTCTGGTAACCATGCTGGGGGTTCCCTTGAAGGTCGAACCGCCGCTCTTGAACCGTGAAGAGAAGAAAAGTCTGGAGGCTTTAAAAACCGAGCGGACGGCGTTGAAAATACAATTGAAGCAGCTGAAAAACCCAAAAAGTGCCGAAGCAGCAAGGTTGCAAGCCCAGGATAAGGAATTGAGTCGGAAAATCGCAATCGTTGGCAAAAGCAACCAACGTGTTGCGGTTGATTCAGAATTAACTCTGGTTCTGAAAGATGGTTATCCTCTGGACAGTTGGGTGCTGAATCCTTATTTTCTCGGGTTTCAACGAAAGGCCGTGCCGTTTAAAAAGGAGGATGTTGTTTGGGTGGCCCGTTTGGATGCGCCGTCAGAACAAATTGTCAAAAGGATTATTGATGACAGTATCGCCACTGAAGCCAAGGGGCTGACGGGGAAGGCCTATTTTGACGCCCGTTGGAAAAAACCGGACAAGGAAAAGCTCAAGGGTTATGCCTATTATGACAACGCACTTCATCTGACGGCTGAGCGGGTGAAATCAAAGAGGCCCGCCATGCCGACGATTCTGGATGACAGGCAGGAGTTGTTTCAAGCAGGAGAGGCCCCGGATGCGGCTCTGTATTGTGGTTGGTACAGTGCCAACCGGTATGTCGATGCCTTCGATTGGAAACCGGGAGCAGTTGGTTATCATATCGCCAGTGGCGAATGCGCAACCCTGCGGGCCGGTTCGAGTCAGGGTTGGTGCAAGCGCATGCTTGAAGATGGTGTCGCTGCCACCATCGGTCCGGTTTCAGAACCGTACGTGCAAGCCTTTCCGGTGCCGGAACTGTTTTGTGGTAGTCTGATCGATGGTTATTACAGTCTGGTTGAGGCGTATTTTTTAAGTCTGCCTTACCTTTCCTGGCAGATGGTGCTGGTTGGGGATCCGCTTTACCGGCCGTTTAAAAACAACGGAAATGAGCAGCACCCAGCTCAAGGGGGTCATTGAGTATTAGGAGGCGTTGGCAGTTGGATAAAGTGGAGCATTGAGGGTAGGGGTGCGGGCAAAGAAGGGGATTGAGGTTTAGAGATTCGCTCGTATCCGTCCCTGTCCCGTCAAAATTTTTCTCCGTCTGAGAGGGATGATGTTTGCCGATTTTTTGCAGAAGTATCGATGGCAGTTGCTGTTGTTGTTGCCTTTTTTCGTTGCCATTTATTGGGGGATTGTTCCCGGTATGGTCAGTGACTGGAACAATGATCCCAACTATTCCCATGGTTTTCTGGTGCCGTTGATTTCAGGCTACTTTGTCTGGCAGAAGTGGCCGCAGCTGAAATCATTGACCGTGCAACCGAGCAATGCCGGACTGCTGTTGATTGTCGGCAGCCTGCTGCTGCTGATTTTCGGCTTTGCCGGTACGGAATATTTCAGTATGCGTTCCTCCCTGGTTTTTCTGCTGGCGGGGCTGGTTCTGTACTGGTGCGGCTGGGGCATTTTCCGACAGATGGCTCTATCCATCGGTTTTCTTCTTTTTATGGTACCGCTGCCCTATATCGTGTATGATGCCATGGCTTTTCCGCTGAAACTGCTGGTGGCCAAATATTCCGTGGCCGCCCTCAAATTGATGGGCATTGCCGTCATGCGCGAAGGGAACATCATCATGTTTCCGCAGACGATACTGGAGGTAGCCGATGCCTGCAGTGGCTTACGTTCGCTCATGTCGTTGCTGGCGCTGGCCTTGGCGTTCGCCTTTTTTTCGCAAACATCCACGATTAAGCGGGTGGTCATGGTGCTTGCGGCGGTGCCCATTGCCGTGCTGACCAACATGTTTCGGGTTATTGTGACCGGAGTGCTGGCGCAACATTACGGTGCCGCGGCTGCCGAGGGTTTTTTTCATGAATTTGCCGGCATGGCGGTGTTTGCTCTGGCCATGCTGCTGCTTTTTCTGCTTGGCGGTCTGCTCAGAAAGGTGGGACGATGATGAAAAATTATCGATTTTATGTCGTCTATGTCCTGCTGTTTCTGGCCGCGTTTTTTGTCCAACGCCACCAGGATATCGAGGTGCCGGTGGCCAGCCCTCTGAACGGAATCCCCCTTCGTCTGGCTGGCTGGATGACGGTGGGCGAAACCCGCTTCAGTGAAGCGGTTCTGAAAGGACTTCGGCCGACCGATTATCTCTATC
>JARRKW010000389.1:0-2645 GCA_037387645.1 Desulfuromonadaceae bacterium | reverse complement strand
GGCACCAGGTTCGTAACACGATTAGGGGCTGGGTATCGTAGACTGTTTTTACCTCGACGCCGGCAGTAACCTCTTCACCGATCCGTACCGGCCGGATGAAGCTCATACTGAAACGGAGCAAAATGGATCCCTCTCCCGGCAGTTCTTGCCCGATTAGGGCGGAGATCAAGCCGGCAACCAACATTCCATGAACGATGCGCCCGCCAAAAGGGGTGTTTTTTGCGTATTCCGCATCCAGGTGAAGCGGATTTCTATCCAATGAAATGGCGGCGAATGTTTCGATTTCCGGCGCCGAAAACTTCTTGGTCAGGCAGGAACGCTGTCCGACTCTCCATCTCGGTTCCATCATCACTCCTCCGAGCCACTACCCGCTCTTTCGAGGAACCTGGGGCAATTAATAAGTTCATCGTTTTTCGCAAACGGGTGGTCTGTCCACAGATCTACGAATGCGACACCTTCAAAGTCAGAGGTCCACAAGCATCCGCACGACACTGGCGACAATGGTACATTTGCGCAATAATCGGTTCACAACTTCGCCGAATACGGTACAGATCTTCGGCAAGGGGCGGCGACCATTTGCGAAATCCCCCTTTGGGGATCAACGGGATGATATTCATCAGACAGGCGTCGCGCTCTTTTACCGCCCGAGCTACGGCTTGGGCCTGCTGGTCGTTCACCCCCGGAATCAAAACCATATTCACCTTGATCCGGATTCCAAGGGCAGCGGCCTTCGCAATCCCCTCCAATTGTTTGGTAATGATCAATTCAGCGGCTTCCGAACCGAAGTAACGATCCCCGGCATGTTGCACCCAACCATAAATGGCACGCCCCTGTATGGGATCAGTGGTATTCACGGTGACGGATAGGTGGGTTAGGCCCAGAGCCTGCAAACGTGAAGCTTCGTCCGGCAGAAGTACCCCGTTTGAGCTAAGACATATGTTCAATTGGGGGAAGTTCTTTCGGACCAAATCGATGGTTGTGAAGGTTTCGGGATTATATAACGCATCCCCCGGACCGGCAATGCCGACCACGCCCAAAGGCGGATCGAGCTGCTGTTTGGCAAAAACCTGTTGAATCGCTTGTTCGGGTTTTAATACCCAACGGGTTTTCCCCGGCATGTCTTCGCCAACGCAGTGAAGTGTTTGTTCACAATAGTGGCATTTAAGGTTGCATAGGGGCGCCACTGGCAGATGAATGCGGGAAACCCGATGGCAGCCGTCTCCGTTGAAGCAAGGGTGTAAAATATCATGGTTCATAATTAACTATCCTCTACGGCATGACATGGTCTCAGGTACAGAAGCCGAACCGGCGATGAGAAGACCGAAAAGGGAGGCGCTAGGCGCTCTGCGGAGACTCAGCTCTCGCCGATGATTGATCACGACAAAATTGGTTGATCCACTCATCACCGATATATCCGAGACTATTTTTATAAGGTGCGGTACGAAAACCGTGTTTCTGCGCCAACCCACTGATGTACCGAACGTTTTCCACGCTGATTCGATCCAGGCTGAAATTCGATTGATAACCTTCGAGGGCCAACAGGGCGGTTTCGGCCAGACAGGCGAAGTTCCAGTTGCGCGGAAGTTTGAAGTTTTTCAGTACATCAGGAGTGATCCGATGACCGTGGGGAATCTCCACCAAGCCCCCTTCGAAAACGTACACATCGGGGCGCTCCTTGGCCGTGCTTTCCGACACATCATGGGGCAATGCCACATCGCAGACGATGCTGCCCGACTTGAAATCCTCGGGTTCGAGAATGCGTTCCGGCGTGCTGGTGGCGGAGATGATGACATCACAAGTTTTTGCGCATTGCTTGGCGTCTGTCGAGATCAGTAGTTGCTTGCCGGTTGCTTTGAAGATCTTATTGGCCTTTCCCTCAAGCCGAACCTTATTTCTTCCGCAAATAGTGATGCTTTTGTACGGCGCATCAGCGAGCATTTCGATGATTACGGAGCCGATGGAGCCGCTTGCTCCGATTACGACCAGGTCCAGGTCTTCTTTCCGGTATCCCAACCTATCGATAATGGTATCAACACCCTCGATAGCGGACATAATGGTGTAGCTGTTACCGTTGGTTACACCCACCGGCATGTTTTGCGCGATGGTCAAACCGGCCCCGGGCAAAACGATGGAATTGTATCCACCCAGCCCCACAATGGAGGCGCCCTCCCGCACACATACCCGTGCGGCATCGAGGATCTTGCCAAGTATCTTGCTGTGCGACATTTCAAGATACTGCTCCGGCAAGAGCCATGTGGTCGCCAGAATTCCTTCCGCTTTGGCGCCCGTAATGGATTTCAAGTTCATTACTCGAGCGACTTCCGCAGAGGGAAACGCTTCGAGGGTTTTTTTGATTTGGTTGGCCGGACGTCTGTATATGGTGGGAGCGTATTCCTTAAGATCTTTAACTTCAGGGGTGAACATAATAAACCCGAATTTATTCATCGCGACGTTGCTCCTTTACCTTGGGTGATTAAATACCCTTCTTCTCCACCGAAGTCGGCTGAAGCAGGGAGAAATCTCAGAGTAAGTTAAATTTGGGGATGCAACATTCTGTAAAGTGCATTCGTTTCCACCTAGAAACCTATGCTATTTCATTTTAAAGCTCTTGTTGAAAGCACGGATGAGCGAAAAGACCGTCCCGA
>JARRKW010000388.1:0-2652 GCA_037387645.1 Desulfuromonadaceae bacterium | reverse complement strand
CCCCACATTTCCCGAAAGGACCGCTCCATGCTTCCCGGTCGCCTTATTATTGTCGGATTGGGTAATATAGGGATGACCCTGGTAGGTACCCTGTCCCGTGAATTCCGCCTGACCTGCGTGGATATCAACGAGAAAACCCTGGAACAGGTTCGCAAAATCTGGGGGGAGTCGGTGGAAACCGTGCAGGGCGATGCCACCAGTCGCCTGGTGCTGCAAAAAATCGGCCTTGCTCCGGTGGACACCCTGGCCATTACCACCTCCAGTGAGGAAATCAACCTGGAAGTCGCCCGGGTGCTGCATCAGCATTTTCCCGAGGTCAGAGTCATCGGTATCGGCATCACCCAAAACGGCATGCGAGAAATGGTCGCTCTCGGCATCGAGGTCGAGGGTATTTTTGCCGCCAGCGCCACCGGCCTGAGGAACCGTCTGGAACATCGTGCCAAGACCGCCCATGGCATCGGTATCGGCAAAAAGGAAATCCTGGAAGTGGAAATTTCCTCCAACTCCCGTCTGGCCAACAAACCGTTGGGCTGGCTGCGCCCCAAAAGTTGGCGTTTCGGACTGATCTACCGCGACGGCAACATTGTCATACCCAGCAAAACGGCGGTGTTGAAACCACGCGACAAGGTAGTCATCCTCGGCGAACCACGCGTGTTGAAAACCGTTGCCGAACGCCTTTCTTCCAGTCTCTCCGACTTTCCCCTGGACTATGGAGACTGCGGTCTGTTTCTCATCGACGACCGGGAAAACGAGGCCTTCTTCTCTGAAATCGCCTATTTGGCCAGCACCCTGCCCCTGCGCCGGTTCATTCTGGCGGAAGCCAACGGCGCCCGAATTCCCGACCCCTTGCTGCAACTGATCGCCGACAAGGACCCGATTCGTTTGCAGATCAAAAACCGCGCCTCTCCGCTGGAGGGCATTCAAAGCCTGCTGGAACAACATCCCTGCAACCCCGGCCTGTGCGTCATGAGTCCGGCTACCCTGTTCCGTCGCCGTTCGGCCGCCGGGGCAAAAAAGCAAATCCTGGATATCTTCGCCAAGGCTGGCTGTCCCGTCCTGTTGGCCAACGGCAGTCATCCTTACGAAAAAATCGCGGCTCCCTGCTTCGAGCAACATGCCAGCTACAATGCCCTGGAATCGGCACTGGACATGTGCGCCGACATGTACAGCAGCCTGGACGCCCTGCTGACGGTCCCCTCGAAATATATCGGCACCGAAAACGAAGGCCATCTCTTTCAGCTGCTGAAGAAAACCGTCGCCGACGTAGCTCTGGCCTACCGCGCCAGTATCCGCCGGGTCGAACTGAGCGGCAACCCCATTCACAGCTTCAGCCAGACCCTGGGCAACTACCATCTCCAGGTCGTTGAAATCAGCGCCGCCACCGGCGGCAAGCCCTGGCAACGCCTGTTCCACCCCGATGTGCCCTGGTCCATCGTCCATCGAGCCAAACCGAGCGCCCTGCTGGTGCCCGCCATCGAAGAGACCCTGTGAGATCCCGCCATGGTTAAACAGGAAACCGCCATTCTTCTGATCCTCACCGGAACGGCCACCATTCCCTTTATCGCCCGGCGCTTCCGGATTCCCTCGGCCGCCCTGGAAATCGTTTACGGCTTTGTCCTGTTTAATTTTGTCATTCTCCAGAGTCCGGAGTGGTTTGCCGTGCTGCGCGAACTCGGTTTCATCTTTCTCATGTTTATCGCCGGCATGGAACTCGACCTGGCGCGCATGCTGCAATCGCGCCGAGCGCTCTGGTACATGCTGATACCACTGGCTTCTTTCCTGTTCGCTTCCACCCTTTTCGTCCTGATGGGCCAATCCTTCTTCCTCGGCATTACCGTATCGATGATTTCCGCCGGCATTGCCATACCGGTCCTGAAAGAATCCGGTCTCAACGACCAGCCCATCGGTCAGGCCATCATGCATGTCGCCCTCATCGGCGAGCTGTTTTCCATTCTGGCCCTGACCTTCCTGGACGCCTTTCATAAACATGGCGTTACCTTCGAGGCCGCCCTGGAACTGGGCAAACTGGTGGCCCTGTTCGCTCTGGCCCTGCTGCTGCTCAAACTCCTCTACCTGCTGGCCTGGTGGTTTCCCGAACGGGTCAGCAAGGTCATGGAAAGTGAGGACCCGGTGGAGGAGGGCATTCGCGCCGTCGTCACCATCGCTTTCATGGGTGCCGTGCTGGCGGTACTGGCCGGCGCCGAGGCCATTCTCGGCTCCTTTCTGGCCGGCACCATTTTCAGTTATGTCTTTCGCAACCGCCAACGTTTTGAAGAAAAAATCAACGCGGTCGGGTTCGGTTTTTTGATTCCCTTTTTCTTTGTCGGGGTCGGCTCGCAACTGGACAAATCCCTGCTCACTTCCGCCGAGGTCATCTGGCAGGCCGGCTTTTTCACCCTGATGATTCTGGTCAGCAAGCTGGTCATCCTCCCCCTGCATCGCCCCCTCGGTCTGGAATTTGTCCAGGCCATGTCCATGACCCTGCTGCTGTCGGCGCCATTGACCATGATCGTCGTCGCCAGCACCCTCGGTATGCGCATGGGCTTTCTTTCTCAAGAAACCAATGGCGCTCTGGTTCTCACCGCCCTGTTCGCCAGTTTTCTCTACACCTCCCTGTTTCGACTTATCAACAGCGCCAACCCGCCACCCCAA
>JARRKW010000387.1:0-4590 GCA_037387645.1 Desulfuromonadaceae bacterium | reverse complement strand
GCCGACCCCTACCGTGTCAAGGTAGTGCTCTCCCACTGAGCTACGTGCCTACAACCGTAAACGCGGTACTTTTAGCAAAATACCCAAAGCAATGTCAAGCACTTTTCCATCACCGACAAAGTTTTTTTCATCCCCCTTTTTCCAAGGCCGCACCCCGGCTCGACCTTGCCATCAGCGGCGCAGGATTTTCTTTTTCAGCAATTCCGCCGCCTGGTCGCTGTAGGGGACCTTAAACAGATAGCAGCAGCCCAGGTAAACCAGCAGTCCGGCCGCAATCGCCCCCAACAGCACGGCGCCTTTCTGCCAGAACAAACCGTCCGCCTGCCAGGGCGCCAACCGCAGCAGTAACCAGGTCACCCCGCCCATTCCGGCGGCGGACGGAATGATTTTGGCCAGAGCCCAAAGCACCGAGCCCAGCCCCAGCGGTCCCAGCCTGCGCCGCAGAATCCAAAGCAACAGCAAACCGTTGAACACGGAAGCCAGGGTCAACGCCAGAGCCAGACCGATATGCCCCAACGGCCCCATCAGAGCCAAACCCAAGCCCAGATTGACCAGCAGGGTCCAGAAGGAAATCCGAACCGGCGTCCGGGTATCGTTGCGGGCATAAAAAGCCGGCACCACCACCCGGCTGAGCCCGACAAAGAACAGCCCCGGAGCATAGGCGGCCAACGCCAGGGCGGTTTGCTGCACATGGGCGAAGGAGAAGGCCCCCTGCATGAAAAACAGGCTGAAAATGGGCTCGGCGCAGAGCACCAGGCCGACCGAAGCGGGAACCGTGATCAGGGCAATCAGCACCAGGGCGAAGCGCAGGGATTCCCGGAACCCCCGCTCATCCCCCACGGCAACCTGCCGGCTCAGGGGCGACCCCGGCGATACCGGGCAACATCAACCGGGCGACCTTTTTGACCTGGGGATGGGCAAAATGAACATCCGGTCGCAGGCGAATCCCCTGGCGCCGCAATACCGGAATCTGGATGAGCAGCTGCAGCCCCCCGCCGACCAGGACACCGATTGCCAGGGCGGTTATGCCCACCTCGAACCGGGTCCGCAACCACAGGGCACAGCCGATCATGCTCAGATTGAGCAGCAGCGGGGATACGGCGGGAACAAAATAATGCCCCAGCACATTGAGGATGCCGGTCAGCAGCGCCAGCAGGCTGACGAAAAAGATATAGGGGAACATGATGCGATTGAGCATATCGGTCAACGCCAGCTTTCCCGCGACGGCATTGAAACCGAAACCGATCACCTTGACCAGCTGCGGCGAGAAAACAATGCCCAGCACCGTGACCAGCGTCATCACCAGCAACAACAGGGTCAGGCATTTATTGGCGACCTTTTGCGCCTCCGCCCTTCCCTGGGTATGATGGATCTCGGAATAGGTCGGCACAAAGGCGGCGGTCAGGGAGCCTTCGGCAAAAAAACGCCGCAACAGGTTGGGGAGAGTAAAAGCCATGAAAAAGGCATCGGTGGCAAACCCGGCACCGAACAGGGCGGCCACCACCATATCCCGCAGCAATCCCGTCAAGCGGCTCAACGTCGTTGCCGCTCCCAAAATACCCGTCGCCCTGGCGATTTGATGTTTTTCCGACATATCTAAGTAAATGAAACCTTCCGCATCCCGAACCGGGGCCTCCCGCTCCAAGAAAATTAATCCACCGCGCCCCGAAACCGTGTCGTAACTATCCGAAAAAAGTATTATTTTTATTTAATTCAATTACAATACAAGTTAACCATCTGATGTTAAAGAATATTTTTTGGCAGATTTGAATTTTTTTAACTTGACGGAAACAGATTCCGATGATATAAAGCCCACACCAAAACGCTGCCAATACAATCGAAAATGGAGGATAGAACGTTGGCCAATCACAAGTCCGCAGTAAAAAGAAACAAACAGAACGTTACCCGCAATGCCCGCAACACCCACATTCGTTCAACCATGCGCACCTACGTCAAGCAGGTGCGGGAAGCCGTTGCCTCCGGTGACGTCGAAGCGGCCAAAGTCGCTGTCGAACGCGCCACCCCCTTTATCGACAAGGCGGCCACCAAGGGCGTTATTCACAAGGCAACGGCCAGTCGTAAAATTTCCCGACTGCAAAAACTGGTGAACTCCCTCGCGTAGCAAAGCACAAAGGGAAAACATTTCCGGATAAAAAAGGAGGCCCTGCGGCCTCCTTTTTTATTGCCTGCCAATCGGCAAGGTGATGCCGGTTATCAGCTGAGCGAGAATCGCGGAAGGATGGCTCCCCGTCGATTTCAACGCCAGATCGGCTTCCAAAAACAGCGTAAAAAACTGGCGATACTGTTCCGTTGAGAAACGGCCGGCCTGTTTCAGCAATCCCTTGAGGAAATAGGGATTGACGCCGACCTGACGGGGAATCTCCTTTTCCGGCGCCCCGCTGGCGAGCAGGGCGTGGATCTTCCAGAGCTGGCGAAAATGCCGCACAATCATGGACAGAACCAACAGGGGCGCGGCCCCCTCCTCCAGTATCCGCATCAGCAGGCGATGGGCCTCCCGCGGGTTCTGCATGCCGAGGGCATCGGTCAATTCAAAAACACTGTCCACCCGCGCGTCGGAAACGACGGCGGAGACATCGGCCACATCGACCAGGGTTCTGTCACCGAGATAGGCGAATAACTTGAGCAGTTCCCCATGCACCTCCTGCAGATTGCAGCCCACCCGCCGACAGAACAGCGCCAGGGCATCTTCGGTAAAACTTCTGCCCTCGTCCCTGGCCTGTTCGCGCACGAAGGCCGGCAGCTGATTTTCATAGAGTTTTTTAAACTCGACCAGCGCCCCGCGCTTTTTGAATTCCTGAAAAAACTTGCGCCGGCCGTCGATCTTGTCCGCGCAGAAAACCAGAAGGGTCTCGGGCGACGGATCCTGCAGATAGGGGAGCAACCCCTCCAGATCATCCGCCGCAAGCTGCTGGGCATCCTTGACCAGAACCAGGCGCTGAGCGGCAAAGACGGGAAAGGTGCGCGCCTGCTCCAATATGTCGTCACAGCCCACGTCCCGCGCCGACAGGGTATTGAAATTAAAGTCCCGGTCGACCACGGGCAGCGCCGCGCCCAGAAGCTGCCGGAAACTCTGTTCCAACAGAAAGGTCTCTTCTCCGTACAGAAAGAGCAGATTCGGAAATTCTTTGCGCTCAATCGCCCTGGACAGATCTGCGGGAGTCATGATCCCTCGCCCCAAGCCCTAGAAGTTTCCGTGCAGCCGGTGGTAAAGGTGATCGGCCAGACGTTCGCTGATGGCCTGGATGGTCAGGGTTTCGTTGTCTTCCTGCTCCGACCGGTCACTGCTGTTCATCAACTCATCGGTCCAGCTGAGAGAATCCTTCCACAGGATTCGACCGTCGGAAACCCGCCGCAACACCGCCTCAACCCGCATATGGGAGCGGTATTCGCGGATATCGTCATCCCGGCTGTAGGCGATCGCATTTCGCCGGTACTCACTGATGGTGCCACTCAACCACCAGCCGAATGCGGCTGTCACGCCCGAAGCGATCCACCAGGCTGTTGGTCAACAGACTGTCCAGAAAAGGTTCCGGAGTGCGGTTTTCCATGGGCTCGATGAACAGCGAATCCACCTCGAGACCGGGTTCCAGCGCAACCGGGGTGTAGCCGCAACCGAACAGCAACAGGGGCAATAACAGAATAGCAAGCCAGGTTTTCATCAGGACACCACGATATTGACCAGTCGTCCGGGGACGACGATCACCTTGCGAACGGTTTTTTCGCCGATAAAACGGGCCACATTCGGCTCGTCCAGGGCGGCTTGGCGAATCGCCTCTTCGGCGGCAGCGGCGGCGACCATCACCTTGCCCCGCACCTTGCCGTTGACCTGAACCACCAGGGTAATCTCGTCCTCCACCAGAGCAGCGGGATCCCAACCGGGCCAGCCGCAGGCCTCGATGCCCTGGGCGTGACCGAGCGCGATCCACAACTCTTCGGCGACATGGGGAACGAAGGGGGAAAGCAGCCGTACGGTGGTTTCCAGCGCTTCCCGCAGCACCGCGGGATGCTCCGCTTTCGGCTCGAAGGCATAAATGGCATTGACCAGTTCCATGACCGCGGCAATGGCGGTATTGAAATGGAAGCGCCCGTCGATATCCTCGGTCACCTTTTTGATGGTCCGGTGGGTCATCCGACGCAGCGCAACGGCGTCCCCTTCGGCCGTTTGCGCCGCCGCCACCGGCTGAATCAGGGCGAGGTTGTCATAGACCACCCGCCAGACCCGGTTGATAAACCGGTAACAGCCTTCCACCCCCTGCTCGTTCCACTCCAGATCCTTTTCCGGCGGGGCGGCGAACAGGGAAAACAGCCGCGCCGTGTCGGCTCCGTAACGTTGAATCAGATGATCCGGGTCGATGACGTTTTTCTTCGACTTGCTCATCTTCTCAATGCGGCCGACGGCGGCCTCGGCGGCGCAGTGCTGACAACGTCCCTCATCGACCTCCTCCGGATAGAGCCAGCCGTGCTCGGGACAGGAGCGGGTCTCCATGCAGACCATGCCCTGGGTCAGCAGATTGGTAAAGGGTTCGTCCAGGGACATCATGCCCAGATCACGCATCACCTTGGTAAAAA
>JARRKW010000386.1:0-2682 GCA_037387645.1 Desulfuromonadaceae bacterium | reverse complement strand
CGCGTTCGGCGCTGCCCTCATCGCCTTGATCGTCAACACCACCGCCTACAACGCCGAAACCCTGCGGGGCGGTATCGCTGCCGTGGAACGGGGACAATGGGATGCCGCGGCCTCCATCGGCATGACCCGGAGCAAAATTTTGCGCCGCGTCATCCTGCCCCAGGCTCTGCGCGACTCCCTTCCCTCGCTGGGGAACAATCTGGTGGTTCTGATCAAGGACACCTCTCTGGTCGGCGCCATTACCCTGATCGAACTGACCTATATGGCCCGCAACATCGTTTTTCAAACCGGCCGGGCCTTTTTCCCCTTCCTCTGCGCCGCCGGTTTTTATCTGGTCATTATCTCACTGGTCAGTTTCGGCGTGAAGTGCTGGGAGAAACATCTGCGCCGCTCCCGCCAAGCTCTGGGAGAAACCCTATGAACGATTGCGCCGCGGTGGAAATCGAAACCCGCAACCTGAAAAAGAGTTTCGGTGAGCTGCAGGTTCTGGATGGCGTTGACTTTCGGGTCTGCCGCGATCAGGTCTTTGCTCTGGTCGGTCCCTCCGGATCGGGCAAAAGCACCTTCCTGCGTTGCCTCAATCTACTCGAATTTCCGGATAGTGGCGACATTTTCTGGAAGGGGCATCCGGTCGACTACCGCCGCATGCGCCCGGCCGAACTGAGCCACCACCGGCGCAGAATGGGCATGGTCTTTCAGCTTTTTCATCTCTTCCCCCATCGCAACGTGCTGGAAAACGTCATCGAGGGGCCGGTTCAGGTCCTCGGCACTCCGCAGCGTCAGGCCCGGGAACAGGGAATGTCCCTGCTCGAACAGGTGGGGCTGACGGATAAATCGACGGCCTGGCCGGCCCAGCTTTCCGGCGGACAGAAGCAACGGGTCGCCATCGCCCGGGCCCTGGCCATGAACCCCGAGGTGCTGCTCTTGGACGAGGTGACCAGCGCCCTGGATGTGGAGATGATTTCCGGCATCAACGACCTGCTCACCGGCCTGGCGGCGGAGGGCATGACCATGGTGGTGGTCACCCACGACCTCGAATTTGCCCGGCGGGTGGCGGACCAGCTCTGCTTTTTCGATCAGGGCCGCATCGTCGAATCGGGGCCGCCGGAACGACTGCTCGAACACCCCGAATCGCCCCGCTTCCAGGATTTTCTCAGTTCCGTACAAGCATAAGCTACCGGCCGCACCAGCCGATCCTAATTCCCAGCAAAGCCAACAACAGAACCACGAGAGAACCAATCTGGCAGAATAAGGCGGGAAGCAGGGGGCGTTTCGCGACGAAGCACCGACGATTTGCACCGGAGATGGGGAGAAAAATGATGAAGATCGCTTACAGCATGGTACCGAACGCTCTGGGGTGGGTGCTGGTCGCGGCCACGACCCGCGGAATCTGTGCGGTAAAATTGGGGGACGACCCGGAACAACTACTGACGAAGTTGCAACGCCGGTTTCCCGGAACCCAAATTTCCCGGGATGGGCAGGGTCTGCAATCCGCCTTGCAGCTGCTGCAAAACTACTTGGCCGGTCAGGATCCGCCGGCGGACCTGCCCCTCGACGAGCAGGGCACCCCCTTCCAGCAGCGGGTCTGGCAAGAGCTGCGCCGTATCCCCTACGGACAAACCATCTCCTACAAGGAACTTGCCACCCGCATCGGTCAACCGACCGCCTACCGGGCCGTAGCCAATGCCTGTGCCCAAAACCCCGTGGCCATTTTCACCCCCTGCCACCGGGTCATCCGCGAAAACGGCGAGTTGGGTGGTTATGCCGGCGGCGTGGAACGGAAACGGCTGCTGTTGGAAAAAGAACGCGGGAATTGATCCCGGGGAATTTTATCGTCCTGAAAAGTCAGGCATGATGACCGCGGGGACAGGGACGATACCAGTCGCAATGGGCCAGGGGCAGGCCGCTGGACCGTATGCCCGATTTCACCAGCCGCGTCTGGTAAAGACCGAGCATGCCGGTTTCGAAGCCATGGGCCAAGCCGGCCAGATACATCCTCCAGACGCGATAGATCGACGGATTGGTCAGGGCGATGGCCCATTCCGCCCGGGCCTCCAGGCGTCTGATCCAATGCCGCAGGGTCAGGGCATGATGCTCGCGCAGATTTTCCACGTCGCGAATTTCGAATCCGGCGGCCTCGGCAGCCCCCAGGGAAACGCTGATCGGCGCCGGCTCTCCTTCGGGGAAAGCATATTTACCGATCAAGGCCCTGCGGTTGTCCGGCATCCGGCAGATGGGTTTGATAATCCCCTGATAGAGAAAAACTCCACCGGGATTGAGCAATTGATGGGCCCGGCGAAAATATTCGGGGAACTGGCTTTCGCCGACCGGCTCAAACATACCGACACCAACCAGTTTGTCATAACTCAACTGACGCGGAATATCACGATAGTCACAGACTTCCACCCGGCAACGCCCCGCCAGTCCCGCCTTGCGGATGCGCTCATTGGCCAACTCGGCCCGAGCCCGGCTGGGCGTCACCCCCAGGGCTTCAACGCCATATTGCTCCGCCGCATGAATGAGCAACCCGCCCCAGGCGCAGCCGATATCGAGAAATTTCTCGCCGGGCTTGAGCCGCAGCTGACGACAGAGGTAATCCAGCTTGCGATATTGAGCTGAATCGATCCCCTCCTCCTCCGGCCGATGAAACAGGGCGCAGGAGTACACCATACGTTCATCCAG
>JARRKW010000385.1:0-2682 GCA_037387645.1 Desulfuromonadaceae bacterium | reverse complement strand
GATCCCGCTCCATGCGCAGTTCACGCTGGGTTGGGATACATCCCGCAATGAGGGTCAACAGGGCGAACGCAACGGTTAGTTTGATCCAACGGGTCATGGCTCGGATCCTTTGTCAAGGCTCAATGCAAAAAGCGGTTTTGAAGAACGGGGGAGAAGTGCCCCCCCTTTCTCTGCCGGATGGGATGCACAAACACATCCGCCGGAAACCGAATGAAGCGTAAATAGCATATCGGGCGGTTCCGGATCGTGATATTGATTCGGAACCGCCCGGTTGTTGTCAGGGAAACGGAATGGTGTTAGCGGAGATCCTTGAATTCCGCGCGACGATTTTGCGCCCAGGCGCTTTCCGAATGACCCGGGTCCAGGGGCAGTTCTTCGCCGTAGGAGAGGATGGCCAGCCGGTCGGCATCGACGCCCAGGGACACCAGGTAGTTTTTGGTGGCGCTGGCGCGGCGCTCACCCAGGGCCAGGTTGTATTCGTCGGAGCCGCGCTCATCGCAGTACCCTTCGATGCGCACCCGTAGGGCGGGATTGGCTTGCAGGTACTGGGCATTGGCAGCCAGAATGTCGCGGGCTTCCGCCGTCAGGGCGAACTGGTCGAAGTCAAAGTAGATGCGGCTCAGGCCGGCCGCGGTGCCATCCCCCATGCCCATCGAACCCGAGCCGTAATAGCCTTGATCCGAAACCGACTGGTCGGAGATGGCACTGTCATCGTAGCCGGCCACGTCATCGGACGGCATGGTCGAGACGACCGGTTCGGTGGTGGGTTCAACGGCCGTGGGAGCCGGTTCCTTGGCGCAACCGAAAAGGACTGCGGCAACCAGGGTAATGGACAGCAACAGACGCAGATTGTGTTTTTTCATGTTTGAACACTCCTTAGGACAATGACAGACATCAGATGATGAAAAATCCCGCGGGACTTTTCCAAAAATGAAAACACCGTGATTATATAGAACCTGGCTAAAAAAACAACCGTTTTACCACTTGCCCGACCAGGCCGGGTGACTACAGTCCCCGCCGGGCGGAGAAATGCGCCGGTTGCCGCTGCCGTCGGAGCGCATGAGATAGATGGCCCGTTTGCCGTCCTGATCGGAGGAATAGATCAAGAATCGGCCGTCCTGACTCCAGCGGGCATGTTCCTTGTTGCCGGGACCAAAAGTCAAACGCCGTTCATCTGTGCCGTCGGGGCGAATGCTGTAGATATCGAAGCGGCCATCTTCGAGGCGGCTGAAGGCGATGCGGTCCCCCTTGGGATTCCAGGACGGCGTGGCATTGTATTTTCCGTTCAGGGTCAGACGGCGAACCCGCTCGCTGAGGACATCGAGAATGAAGATGTGGGGATTGCCCTGGCGGTCGGAGACAAAGGCAATCTGATCCCCCCTGGGACTCCAGCTTGGATCGACGTCGATCCCCCAGGTATTGGTCAGGCGTTTATGGAGGGTGCCGGTGGGACTGATCAGATAGAGTTCGGAATTGCCGTCCTTGGAGAGGGTGAGGGCGAGTTCCCGGCCATCCGGCCGATAGCGCCCGGCAATATTAAGTCCCTTCTGCCCCGAGATTTTGGCTTCCCGCCCCGAGTAGGTCTCCTTGCGGTAGAGGTCGGGATTGCCGGCTTTGTAGGAGGTGAAGATCAGTTCCTTACTGCGGGGAGAAAAATCGGGGTTGAGCACGATGGAGCGATGATTGGTGATGCGGACCGGATTATGGCCGTCGACCTCCATCAGATAGAGTTCCTTATGGCCGGTGCGGTTGCAGATATAGGCGATGCGGCTGTTGAAGGGGCCGGCTTCGCCGGTCAGACTTTTCAGGATCTGGTCGGCGAAGGTATGGCACATGCGGCGCAGATCGGAAACCTTGCCGATGTAACGGCGGCCGGCGAGCAGCCGGCGGCTGACCACATCGTAGAGACGGGCTTCCAGGGTCAACTGCTCCCCCTGGATCAGATACCCCCCCTTGATCAGCGCGTCCGCCCGCAGCAGTCGCCACTGGCCGAAATCGACATCAATGCTCGACAAACCGACTTTCCGGGCGTCGCTGAGAAAGGAGGCGGGGTCGACCAGGGAAAAGAGACCGGTGAGCTCCAGGTCGCCTTCCAGCACCTGATTGAGTTCCTCCGCCAGTTCCGGTCGCGCTACCCCGCCCAGGGGCAGAAACCGGGTCAGGGCCAGGGGGATGGATTGCTGGCCGGGAGCGCTGATTTCGATCTGAGCGAAGGCCGGGACGAAGCCGACTAGAGTCAGGAGGGTACAGAGGGTTAACAGGCGAAACAGAATTTTCATTGCAGCAGATCCTTTAGGTTGAACACGACTTCTTTTTCAATTCTGGAGCCGGGCGGTTCGGGGAGCTCCTGCAACTGCAGCAGGGCGCGTTTTACTGAATCATCGAAGCGGAGCTCCCCCGATTCCTGGACGAATTTGTAGTCGATCAGGCGACCCCGGGCGTCGAAAACCAGACGGACCGTCGCTTCCAGATCGGTGCGACCCAGCTGGTATTTGGATAAGCGCCAGGCGGCGGTGAGGTAGGTTTTGAGCCAGGCATCGTAGGAGACGCCGGCCTGGTTGCCCTTGCCGTCGGGCATGCCGACCGTGGCCTGTTCCGTTGGTTTACGGGTATCCTGGGTGGCGGTCAGGGCGGCCAGTTTGTCCTTCAATGCCTGCATTTCCTGCCGTCGGCGCATCTCCT
>JARRKW010000384.1:0-2684 GCA_037387645.1 Desulfuromonadaceae bacterium | reverse complement strand
TCCCGGGCCCGGGCGGCCGCCCGGGCGAAAACCGTTTTCGCTTCGGCATAGTGGGGCACCACCGACTGTTCGATCAGGGCGCGATCGTGGATGATCAGGTGCATGACGAAAATCTTCGTCACACCCCGGTCACGGACCAGTTCAATCAGCTCGGGCAACTCGGGCAGGGTGTCCCGGGTCAGCACATAATTGATGTAGACCGCCGGCCGCGCCCTGCCCTGCCTCTCCTTGACGGCGTTCAATGCATCCAGCGCGGCCATCACCCTGTCGATACTGAATTTGCGTATGTTCTGCATGGCCGCGGTGCCATCCACGGACAACCGGATCTCGTCCACACCGATGGCGACGATCTCCTCGGCATACTTCTGCAAGGAGACCCCGTTGGTGATAAAGGTCGTTTCGCAGCCCCGTTCCTTGCAGGCCCGCAACATGGGCAGAAAATTTCTGCTCAGCAGGGATTCTCCCACCCCCTGCAGATTGACACTCTGATAAGGCTTGAGATGGGGCAGGATATGCCGCTGAAAGAGCTCGTAGGACATTTCCCCCAGGGGATTGGCCGCGGCATCCCAGAAACGCCGCACGCACATGAGGCAATTCAGATTACAACGATTGGTGATCTCGATGCAGATCCCCGCCGGAAGGGGTAGGACACCGCGGGAAAACCGGGCTTGCAGCCGGAACAGGGGAACCGCCAACTCGTGACACAGATAGCGCCGGATGAAGTTCCGCCCGTCCCTGCTGAAGAAATGCCCGCAGGCCTTCCTGATTTTCTGCCAGGAGATGGCTCCGCCGCCAAGGCTCATGGCCGCCCCCGGTAAGCATGGCAAATCAACGTGATCAATCCTTGTCCTGAGAAAACGGCGGCAACATCGGGGTTCCCCCTGTCACCACAGCGAAAAAACTACCAGATTTTCGGGTAAAGCAGCGCCCGGGTTAACATGCCCCCCGTTCTGAACAGGGGTCTGGCCAGAAAACAGGACCCATGAGCGGCAAACCAGTAGGCCAGGATGGACGCCGCCACCGCCCCCATGCCCCCGTAGGAGGGGATGAGCAGGTAGTTGAGTCCGATGTTCAGCAGACAGGCGAGCAGCACCGTCAGCAGATAAAACCGGTTCCAGTTCATGCTGGTCAGAAAGGCGCCCCGGGCCATTTCCAGACTCCAGAACACGTTGGCCCAGATCAGGGTGGCGAGCAGCCCCCCCGCCCCCGCGTAGGCCTCGCCGAAAAGACCGCTCACCAGCCAGGGGGCAACCAGCGTCATCGGCACGGCAATGACGTAGGCGATGAAAACCATGAGGTTATAGAATTTCTGCAGGCGTTCATAAAACAGCGCTTCGTTGCTCTGCTTGGCCTCCAGAATACTGGGAAACAGGGCCCAGAACAGCACCGTCGGGATGAACACCCAGACCTCGGTCAACCGCACGGCGACAGAATAGATACCCACTTCCTGACTGCCCGTCATCTCCATGAGCATGACCTGGTCAATCCGCTGGTAAATGATGACGGAGATGTTGGTGAAAAACAACGGCCAACTGTCCCGCAGCAACCTGCCGGCGCACGCCCGGGTCGGGCGCCAGCGCAGGGGCGAACCGTTCTTCACGGCGTAGGCCAGTCCCCAGCCCAGGGCACAGAGCAACAGTTCCAATGTGGCCACCAGAGCAAAAGCCCGCAGGGGAGCGGCGCCCAGAATGAGGATTACCTTGATTATAGCGCAAAGAACAAAGGCCGAGCTGCGGGCAAAGGCGACGTATTTGGCCTGAACCTGGGAATGGAACCAGGATTCGATGACATTGGCCGCCTGAAACAGATTGCCCAGCACCACGATGGCCACCAGCAGCTGCCCCTGCCGGTCGGTCGGCGCCAACAGACAGACATAGGCCGTCGGCAGGATCACAGCCAGCAGGCTGCCGAACAGCTTGAGGACAAACGCGGTCCCCAGGGCTTCCTCCCGGGAGTCGGGATCCTGCACCAGCGTCCGCACCAGGATCTCTTCCAGCCCCAGGGAGGTAAAGGGCAAAAAGAGGGTGGCAAAAGCCAGGGCGTAGCTGAGCAGGCCATACTGCTCCGGCCCCAGATAACGCGCCACCCAGATGCCGATAAGCAGTCCGAACCCCATGCGCAGCACATGGTCGGCGAACTGCCAACCCGTGTTGCTGAGGACATTCTGCAAATAGGCTCTGCCCTCGACCTTTTGTCTGAGGAAGGGAGGCAGATAGCGGATCCAGGATTGATTCATATGCCCGTTTCAGAATAGAGGGTCAGGCCCTGGCGACGCTCACCGCGTCGTCTTCCGCAGGCCCTTACGCTCTATTGATACCCTGAACACGACTGAAAAAACAAGGAGTTTCGCGGGGATTAAAAAAACGGCGAATGTGCGCCGAAGCAGGTCGCCAGCGCATGGCCTCTTTTCCCTGAATTTCGCGAAAAGGAAGACGTTTCCAAAACAAACCATTGCCGATGAAATTAGCAATTCATTAGCCAATCGTTCAAAAACCTTAAAAAAACAACCCAACTAATTGAAATAACGGCAAAATTCGGAACCACACCGGGGTCTGTCGGCAACCTATTGCCAGGGACAAATCTGGGAAAAACACCCAATGGAACTGGTAAAATCAACGCATGGCTTCGGGATTTGCTCATTTCCCTCAAATCCATGGCCGACCCGCTTGCCGAAACACGGATTA
>JARRKW010000383.1:0-3786 GCA_037387645.1 Desulfuromonadaceae bacterium | reverse complement strand
GCCGGGCTGGTAGCCCACGGCCCAGCCGGCGCCTTCGTGTTGGACGGCCTTGCCTCTGGTGTGGCAGGAACCGCAGATCTGGGCGGCCACACCCGTTGTCAACTTAGCCGGGTTGACGATGGTCTGGCGTTTTTCAAAGACGGCGGTCTTGGGAAGCGCCGCGTGCCAGGAGCCTTTGCCATGGCAGGCTTCGCAGGCCACGCCCAGTTCGGCGTATGTGTTCTTTTCGATATCCACGCCGGTGGCGTGGCAGCCGGCGCACAGCTGAATCCAGGATCGTTTGTCCCAATCCTTTTCATAATAATTCAACCAGCGGTGCTTGTCGGAATGATACTCGATGGGTGCAATAAAGTAATCATCTCCCTTTTGCACCACATAGCGCTGCTTCCATTCGGACCCGATAACGATCTTGATATCTTCTATCTTGGGGATATACACCTTATCGGCAGGAACTTTGAGTTGATCGCCCAGCATGGCAAGGTCCTTTCGGATCTCCTTTTCATCGATGGGGGCGATGATGAAATCCTGGTTTTTCTGGGCGTCCTGGGTCATGCGGCTGTGCATGGTCTCCTTCCAGGAATCGTAGTGCTCCAGATGACACATCTTGCACGTGTCCGATCCCACAAAAATTTTCTCCTGGGCCCGGATGCGCTCCATGTCCACGTGATTTTCGGTGCTGCAGCCCATAAAGAACAGGGCGGCCGACAATAACGCCGCCATCGAACCTGGAAGATAATTACGCATGATGTTCCTCCTGAGACCCCCGATTCCCATCCGGCGGATCAAGCACGTCTATCCGTCAACGGTCGCTTTATATAAGTCTTGGTTTTCGACACCATTTGCCCTGCTGTCATAAGCTCCCACCGCCCAAAGGAATCGATTTGAGCCAGAAGTTCAGTTCGTCGGGGTCCATTGGCTTTAGCAGGCAGGCGAAAATCACGCTGCGCAGGGACTCCTCCAGTTCCGGATGGAAAGTGCGGTCCGATTTGGCGATTATTACGATTCCGGGCTGATTATTCCTCAGGCGTAGGATGCTGCGGTTGTCCAAGGCGACCGTGTCCAGATCCAGGATCAAGGCCCAGCAGGGATGCTCCTGGAAATATTCCTCACAAGCCTTCAAGCTCTGCACGACGGTGACGTGATAAGATTGATCGGTCAGCATATCATGCAGTTCTTTGCCTGTTGCCGGGTCGCCATCCAACACTACGATTTCCTTCTTCACCTGATCGGCCTTCCGCCTCTGATCTGTTATTTCGTTAATTTGGGCGAAGCCTGTTTGGAAAAGAGTCTGTTCTGTACGGCGGGTGCGAATAGCAACACCGATCAGAATCAGATCATGCCCTGACACGGCTTCTGCAACCTGTATGCCCGATTCGCCAACGGACCGGCTGGGTCCAGGGGACCGGTGCTGCGCATTGTTTTTAACATACCGTAATCATGTCACATATAATTACCCGACCAACACTTCCATTCTGACGAACCGGCTTAGAAAACGCATCAAGCTTGATCCGCCCGGCGTTTGTTTCTCTTACGGGAAGTGTTCGAATTTTGGACACGAAACAAGGAGGCGATTTAAAACAAATAAATAACGGGCGCTTAACGTGTTCCATGGTTTGGACACGGGTCCAGCGTAAAACCCGGATCCGGTCACGAATCCGAAAGACGGACATGTTGTCGTGGATTAATGGATGGTGGGGGGTGCGAGCCGATATTTTTTTATTTTGTTGTAGAGGGTCGAACGGCTGATGCCAAGACGCTGGGCCGCCAGCTTTTTGTTCCATCCGGACGCCTCTAAAACTTCCAGAAACAGCTGCTTTTCGTTTTCGAGGACCGCCGCCTTGCCGGGCAGATAGGAATCCGTGATTTTGGCGATCGACCGAATGTTTGGGGGCAGGACCGCGACTTCGACATAATCACCTTTCGTCAGCACCAGGGCATGTTCCACGGTGTTTTCCAATTCACGCACGTTGCCGGGCCATTCATATTCCATCAGCCGGGCCATTGTTTCGGTCCTGAAATCCTTGACCTTCCTCCCCTGTTCGCTGCTGAAGCGATCCAGAAAATGGCGGGCCAGCAGGGGAATATCGTTGGGCCGGTGGCGCAATGGCGGCATGTGTATGGGGATGACATTCAACCGGTAGTACAGATCTTCCCGGAATCGCCCTTTTCGAACCTCCTCCAATAAGTCCTTGTTGGTCGCTGCGATGATACGAACCTGAACCTGCAAGGTTTGTTCACCGCCGATGCGCTCAAACGCATGCGTCTGCAGCACCCGCAGAAGCTTTATCTGGGCGGATGGGGCGATTTCACCGATCTCATCCAGGAATACGGTGCCTCCGTCGGCCTGTTCGAATCTTCCGATTTTTTTCCTGACCGCTCCGGTAAAGGCCCCCTTCTCATGACCGAACAGCTCGCTTTCCAGAAGGGAGGTTGGGTAAGCCGAACAGTTGATCACCACAAACGGCATATCCTTTCGGGGGCTTTGCGCATGAATGGCCCTGGACACGAGCTCTTTGCCGGTGCCGGTTTCGCCTTGAATGAGAACGGCGGCGTCTGTCGGGGCGATATCATCGATCAGCTTGAAAACGGTTTGCATCCGCCGATCTTTACCAAGGGACTGTTTGCTGATCTGACATTCAATGCGCTGCAAATCCTCGGCGTGATGGATCGCCCTTTTTATGGCTCCGGCACATTCCTGCAGGATCAGACAAATGGATTTCAATCCCTTGGAATGACAACGGCAATCTTTTGGGCAGCCAACAAACAACGCTCCCAGCATTTGATGCTCAAACTGGATCGGAAAGATGCCGATACGGTGCGACGATTGAAAATCGCCATCCAGCATGGGGATGCTGATGGCGCTCCTTTTAAAAAAGGTCGCGCGGTCGATGTCGGCCAGGAGCCCCCAGACGGTCTCAAATTGTTCCGGAGGTATGGTTTTCAGTTGCCCTTGGCTGCAGAGAAAATAATAATCGCGGCTCCTGCTGACGGTCATCATGGCCAAGTGTCTGCAAGCCATGATCTCTTTTAGTTTCTCGATTAAATAGGTGCAAAGGTCCTGCAGCGTCGCGTGGGCGCCGACCGTCCGAATGATCTCGAAAGCGTGAAAGATCTGATGGTGCAGGCGGTCCACCTGAACACCACTGTCAGATAGGCTTTGGGCGCAAGATTTTAGCCGCTCAATCATTTTTGAGAAGGATAAAGCCAGCTTGTGGACCTCCTCATGCCGGCACTGGGAGCAGTCGAAGGCCAGATTGCCCTGATCCACTTTCTCCGCCGCAAGGGTCAGTTGACGCAACGGCTGCGTCGCTCTTCTGATCAGAACAAAAGCCAATAATAACGCCAGGATGACCACCACCCCGCTCGAGAAGACCGACGGGACCCATACCGCGCGGGTCCACGGAACAAGGGACCTCTCATACATCCCGACCCTCAAAACGCCTGCCCGGTCCCTGAACACAGGCACGGAAAAATCCAAATAGGTCTCGCCGCCCTCTGATTTTATGAATTTAATTCGATCGCTCCGGCGGCGTTCGATTGTGTTGGCCTTTTGGATCCCATTGGGCAGACTCTCGGAAAAAGCTTGCGCCAGGACCTGGCCGTTGAGGGTGATAAACATATAGGCAATGGCCGGGTGGTATGAAAGATGCGCTTTCAACAGCATATTCAGTGCCTGCGGATCATCGGGCCGGGGTTGATCCTCGAAGGCGGCAGCCATGCTTGAGGCCAGATACTCGCCCTGCCGGATGCACGAATCGCGCAAATTGCGGCTGTAAAATGCCATCC
>JARRKW010000382.1:0-2690 GCA_037387645.1 Desulfuromonadaceae bacterium | reverse complement strand
ATCACGTCCTCAAGGGAGAATACGGCAAGGAGGAAAAGGAGTTTATTCTCGAAGAAACCCGGACCTACCGGATCTATCGGCACATGCTCCAGCCCTTTCTGGAGTCGCGGCGCAAGGCCTGGATGCTGGTGCTGGGGGTCCTGGTGCTGCTGTTCGGCTCCATGGCCATGCCGGCCTTCAATCTGGTGCCCATGAAGATGCTTCCCTTCGACAACAAGAATGAATTTCAACTGGTGCTGGATCTGCCGGAAGGGACGACTCTGGAAGAGACCGATGCCGCCGTGCGCGCCTTTGAGGACTATCTGGCGACGGTCAACGAGGTGACCAATTTCCAGGCCTACGTGGGGACGGCCAGCGCCATGGATTTCAACGGCATGGTGCGCCATTATTATATGCGGCAGGGGCCCAATGTGGCCGACCTCCGCATCAACCTGGCCCATAAGAGTGACCGGCAGCAGCAAAGCCATGCCATTACCCTGCGGCTGCGGGACGATCTGGCGCGTATTGCCGAGCGTTTCGGCGTCAATCTCAAGATCGTCGAACTGCCGCCGGGGCCACCGGTGATTGCCACCCTGGCCGCGGAGATTTACGCCGAGCCGGGGGTGCCCTACCCCGATCAGGTTGCCGCCGCCAAGCAGGTGCGGGAACGGATGCTGCTGGAGGATAGGGTGCGGGATGTGGATGATACGGTGGAATATGCCCAGCGGCGTTTTGTTTTTATCCCCGATCGCGGCAAAGCCGCTCTGTCCGGTATCAGCACCGGCCAGATTGCCGAGACCCTGGCCCTGGCTCTCGGCGGTGAGGCCGTCGGCACGGTGCATGTGCCCTCCGAACGGCATCCGCTGAACATCCTGCTGCGCCTGCCGCTGGCGGAACGTTCCTCGCTGGCGGCTCTGGAAGGATTGCAGCTCAAGGGCGCCGGCGACGTCCTGGTGCGCTTGTCGGAGTTGGGGAAATTCATCCCGGAAAGCCTGGAACCGACCATTTATCATAAGAATCTGCAGCGGGTGGTCTATGTGTTCGGGGAGATGGCCGGCAAAAGTCCGGTCAATGCCATTCTCAACCTGTCGTCCCATTTCAAGGAGCAGCCGTTGCCCGAGGGGACCAGCGTGGTCTGGAGTGGCGAAGGGGAATGGAACATCACCCTGGATGTTTTCCGTGATCTGGGCATCGCCTTTGGCGCGGCCCTGGTGCTGATTTATATTCTGCTGTTGATAGAAACCGGCTCCTACGGCATGCCGATGATTATCATGGGGGCCATTCCTCTGACCATGATCGGCATCATGCCCGGTTTCTGGCTGCTCAACCTGGTCATGAACCGTACCGTCGGCGGTTATGACACGCCGGTTTTCTTTACCGCCACGGCCATGATCGGCATGATTGCCCTGGCCGGTATCGTGGTGCGCAACTCCATTATCCTGATTGACTTTATCCAGCATGCCGTCAAGCGCGGTCTGCCTCTGCAGGACGCGTTGGTGGAAAGCGGCGCGGTGCGGCTGCGTCCCATTCTGCTTACCGCCGGGGCGGCATTGCTGGGCAACTGGATCATCACCCTCGATCCGATTTTTTCGGGTCTGGCCTGGTCCATCATTTTCGGTGTCTTCGCATCCACCGGCTTTACCCTGCTGGTTATTCCGGTGGTTTACTGGCTCATCTATGGCAAACAGACAAGGAGTCATCCATCATGACCATCAATCGTTATCTCAGGATGATTGCCGGTTTTTTCATTCTACTCAGTGTGCTGTTGACTGTGATCCATTCGCTCTATTGGCTCTATTTTACCGCTTTTGTCGGGATGAATCTGTTTCAGAGCGCCTTTACCGACTGGTGTCCCATGATGACGCTGCTGCGCAAGTTGGGGGTCAAGGACGTATAAGGGCTATTGATTGGGGGAGGGTGAGGTGGTGAGGACGTGGGGTCGGGCATTAGCTGCCGGGTTTACTCCTGATCGAGATAGGATAAGGCCACCGCCAGTTCCTTAACCTCCGAGACCAGGGCTTCCAAAGCTCTGGTCTCTTTGCTGATGATGGCCGCTTTTTCGGCATTATTCAACAGGCGTTGTTCAGATTTGGCAAAATGGTCCAGAACCTGAAGAGCCGAAGACATCTGAAAGCGGGTTGCTTCATAAATGGACTGCACCTGGGTTTCCCGTTCAGCCAGACTCTGGCTAAACAGCTGGTTGGCCTTGATCTGCTCCTCCATGCCGAGGGCAATGTGATCGGCGGCAGCTTTCATGTGGGTGACCCCATCCTGGGTGCGGATAATCCCGATCTCCTGTTCCTGGACAATCCGGTGAATTTCCTTGACCGACTGCAGACTTTGCCCGGCATTGTTGAGTAGAGCCCGCGCTCGGCGGCCCTGCTGTTCCGTGAGGTCGGCGATTTCATCGGAGGAGGCGGCGGCCTCCGTAGAGCTTTCGACGATTTTCCGTAGGGCATCACCGGTTGAGTGGGACAGTTCCTTCCCTTTGGCGATGGCTTTGGCCGTAGCTTCCACGGCAGCAGTAACTTCCCGGGTATCGCCGCCGATGGCTTTGACAATCTGTTGGATGTCCCGGGCGCTGGCTGTCGTGCGATCCGCCAGGTCACGAATGTCCTCGGCCACCACAGAAAATCCCTTTCCTTCTTCTCCCGCCTTTGCGGCGATAATGGCGGCATTGAAGGCCAGCAACTCGGTGTCGGAAACCAGCT
>JARRKW010000381.1:0-3164 GCA_037387645.1 Desulfuromonadaceae bacterium | reverse complement strand
TGGATCGGACGCGGCCAGGGGGAATTTGAGCTGATTTTTCTTGATCCGCCCACCTTTTCCAACTCCAAACGTATGGACGGCACCTTCGATGTCCAGCGCGACCATGTCCAGCTGCTGCGTCAGACAGCGGCGCTGCTGGCTCCCGATGGCATGTTGATTTTTTCCAACAATAACCGACGCTTCAAGATGAACCTTGAGGAACTGCCTGAACTAATCATCGAGGACATCAGCCGCAAAACCATCCCCAGAGATTTCGAGCGCAACCCCCGTATTCACAATTGCTGGTTGATCCGGAAGAGTGAAAAAGCCCGTCAGCCGGGTTAGTTTTTGACTGGCAGCAATCGGGAGAATTCCGGTTTCGGACTTGGAAGATGGCGGGGTGATGATATTCTCTTCCCATAGTCCGAACATGTAACTGCGTCCTGCCGTCCGTTGCCAATGGATCTGCTGGCGGCAGGACGCAATGCAAAACTCCCGGTCAGATTCAGACGGAGCAGGGAATGGATCGAAAGGGACGGCGATGAAGCAAAATCTCGATATTGATACGTCGTTGACGGTTCAGCTTATGGGATCCTACCTCAAGGATCTGCTTGCCGGAAGGAAAAACAACGGCCTGCTGCTCGGGTTCAGCGGTGGCATCGACTCCGCTTTGCTGGCGACGCTTGCCATAGGGGCAGTCGGGAAAGATGCGGTGCATCTCAGCTTTCTTTATGATCGCGACACGGCAGGGAGCACGGAAGAAAAGGCCCGGATGATGGCTGACTGGCTTGGCGTTGATCTGGAGGTTACGGATATCTCGCCGGCCATGGAGGCGCAAAAGGTCTATGCGCCGCCGGTTATGCGTTTGGTGTCGTGTTCGGCACGTTTTAACCGAATGTTTCAGCACTGTTACCGACTGGTTATCGGTGAGACGCCATTTAAGACAACGCTTCGGGTCGGCAGTGGGCTTCCTGAGCATTCATGGTTGAAGCGTTTCATGTTCAACCGCAGCATTCGGTATATTGAGCAGGGATTTTCCGCGCGTCATCGGTACCGGAGACGGATACTGGAGGAAAAAGCCGCCAAAGAAAACCTGGTCCTCATCGGAGCGGCTAATCGTTCCGAACTCGAAGTGGGCTGGTTCGTCAAGGACGGTATTGACGATCTCCCCATCCAGCCCATGATCGGGCTCTACAAGACCCAGCTCCGTCAGCTCGCCTCTTATCTGGGATTGCCGGATACAATCCGCACCCAGCATCCTTCTCCCGATATGCTGCTCGGCATTACCGATGAGTTTGCCATCGGTTACAGTTACGGCCGGTTGGATCTGATACTTGACTTGCTGGAGCAGCAACTGCCGGTTGCGGAGATGGTCCGTTGCGGCGTCACGGCCGCTGAGATAAATGATGTGCGTGAAATAATGCAGTTTTCTGAGTGGAAGCGCGCATCGGGCCATGAATCGCCTCCCGTGCAGGGCGGCATTAGAGGCAATGTGCGTTTGACGAATCTGAACAGGGCTTCGTAACGGTTCCCCGGCGCCCGTTCCGCTTCGAGTCTCCGGCACGAAAAAAGCCTGACCGCGTTGCGATCAGGCTTGTAAATGTCTGGTGCCGAAGGCGAGACTCGAACTCGCACGACCAATTGGCCACTACCCCCTCAAGATAGCGTGTCTACCAGTTCCACCACTTCGGCGAAGCGGGTGTATTTATACTTACTTGGGGTTTCGCTGTCAATGATAAATATGGGTTTGACTACTTTTTTTCCGCCTCGGGAGCGGCCGGTTGCGCCTCGGCGGTCGGAGCCGGTTCGGCGCTGATCGGCGCTGTTTCCGGAGCGGCGGTGGTCACGCTGGCCGGCATGATGCTGCTGGCGCCGGGCTGGCTGAAAAAGTAGGTCAGGCACAGACTGGTCAGCATGAAAATGACGGCCACGCCGGTGGTCAGCTTGCTCATGAAACTCTGTCCCCCGGCGGCCCCGAACACGGTCTGGCTGCTGCCGGCACCGAAGGATGCGCCCATCTCGGCACCTTTGCCCCCCTGTACCAGAACGATTCCGATCAGGGCCAGGCAGATCAGGATATGTAAAACCAGCAATAATGTGGTCATAATTAAAAGCTCTCCTTGACAGATTCGTAATCAAAAACAAACTCTATCACAGATAAATCGATCTTGGGAAGCAAAATCTTAATCCATGCCCCCGGATAGTTTGCAAAGAATTGATATGAATCTCAGCGGGTTAGGGGCGTTTAAATTTGATGATGCGGGCGAAATCCGCTGCCTTCAGACTGGCGCCGCCGACCAGGGTGCCGTCGATGTCTTTTTGCGCCATGAGGCCATCAACGTTGTCGGGCTTGACGCTGCCGCCATAGAGAATCCGAGTGGCTTCGGCGACAGCTTCATCGTACAGCCCCCGTAGCAGCCCGCGGATGAAGCAATGGGCTTCTTCGGCCTGTTCGTCGCTGGCGGTTTTGCCGGTGCCGATGGCCCAGACCGGTTCATAGGCCACCACCAGGTTCTGCATGGCCTGCGTCGAGATATCCTTGAGACCTTCCAGCTGGCGGCGCTCGGAATGGCCGACAATGCAGTAACGGCAGCCGGCGTCCTTGAGTAAAGCAGGGGAGACCTCACCGGTAAAGGCGCCGCTGACGGCCGGATAGCAGTTCTGGGCGGCGACCTGGATATTGGAGTTGGTCAGCAGATCGGCTGTTTTGGCCAGGGCGGTGTAGACCGGGGCGATGACGATATCGATATCCTCGACACCGGCGGCCTCCTGTTTCAGGGCTCCGGCCAGATCCAGGGCCTCGGTGACGGTTTTGTGAAGTTTCCAGTTGCCTGCAATGAAGGGTTTACGCATGGTTGCCTCCGGATTGGGTGTCCTCGGGACCGACGCCAGGTCGGTCCGCAAAGGATCGGGTATCAGTTCTTGTCGGTCAGGGCCACCACCCCGGGCAGGGCGCGGCCTTCCAGAAACTCCAGGGAGGCGCCGCCGCCGGTGGAGATGTGGGTCATTTTATCTTCCAGTCCCGATTGATTGACGGCCGCCACCGAATCGCCGCCGCCGATGATGGAGAGGGCGTCGGACTCGGCCAAAGCCCGGGCCACCGCCATGGTGCCGCCGGCGAAAGCCGGAAATTCGAAGACCCCCATGGGACCGTTCCAGATCACCGTGGCCGCGTCCCTGAGGGC
>JARRKW010000380.1:0-2694 GCA_037387645.1 Desulfuromonadaceae bacterium | reverse complement strand
CCTGGCAGTGGTTGGTTGAAACTTTCAGAGAACGTTCGCTCTCTGGAGATTGCAGGACAAAAGCTCAATCTGGTTGAAGCGGTTTACCAGAATGGGGATGCCCGGGAGCTGTTTCTGTACTGGTTCCAGGTCAAGGGGCAATCGATAACGAATGAATATGCCTTGAAATTTGCCGAGGTCAAGAATTCCATTCTGTACAATCGGCGGGATTCGGCTTTCGTGCGGATTTCGGTGCCCTACCATGAAGGAGAACAGGGGATTCCGGATCTGGCTGAGCAGTTTGTGCGGGATTTTTATGCGCAAATCGTGGCGGTTTTGCCACAATAGGAATAACCGTAATAAATAACAGAATTGTGGATGTAGACGGATTGCTGCGGATGAAGGCAAGATCGTGTGGGGTTGGAGATTCGCTTTTCATCGCCCCTGTCTGCACGGAAAATTGATTATGAATCTATGTATGGAGGCAGTTTGTGAATATTACCGTAGTTGGAACCGGCTATGTTGGTCTGGTGTCCGGGGCCTGCTTTGCGGAAATGGGGCATGTGGTGACCTGCGTCGATGCCGACCAGAGGAAAATCGAAGGCCTGAAAAATGGGCGGTTACCCATATATGAGCCGGGTCTGGAGCCGATCGTTGTCAATAATAGTCGCGAGGGACGGCTGCATTTTTCTTGCTCTCTGAGTGAAGCTATGGCCGATACTCAGGTCTTCTTTATTGCCGTGGGAACGCCTCCGGGAGAGGATGGTAGCGCCGATCTGCAATATGTGCTGGCGGTGGCCCGGGAGCTGGGCAGCCACCTGACGGACTATGCCATCATCGTCGATAAATCCACGGTCCCCGTCGGTACCGCCGATAAGGTACGCCAGGCCATTCAGGGCGAGCTCGACCGGCGGGGGGTGGACATCCCTTTCGATGTGGTCAGCAACCCGGAATTTCTCAAAGAGGGCGCGGCCATCGAGGATTTCATGAAACCGGACCGCATCATTGTCGGCACTGACAGTGAGCGGGCTCGGGAGATCATGCGGCAGCTCTATGCGCCTTTCAACCGCAATCACGAACGTACCCTGTTCATGCGGATCCGGGATGCTGAAATGACCAAATACGCGGCCAATGCCATGCTGGCCACGAAAATTTCGTTTATCAACGAAATCGCCGGTCTCTGCGAGCGGCTGGGAGTGGATGTGGAGAACGTCCGGCGCGGCATCGGTTCCGATTCCCGTATCGGTTTTTCCTTTATCTATCCCGGTTGCGGTTATGGTGGTTCCTGCTTTCCCAAGGACGTCAAGGCCATCATCCGCATGGCCGAGGGATGCGATTTCGATGCCCGGGTGCTGCGGGCGGTGGAGGATCGCAATGAGGCCCAGAAGCATGTCCTCTTTGAAAAGGTCAAAACCCGCTTCGGGACCGATCTGAGCGGTCTGACCTTCGGTCTGTGGGGGTTGTCTTTCAAGCCGGGGACCGACGATATGCGCGAGGCGCCTTCCAAGGTTTTATTGAGCGCTCTGATCGGCGCTGGCGCACGGGTCCGGGCCTATGATCCGGTGGCCATGGATGAGGCCCGGGAGGTTTTGCCGAAGGATTGGTTCGAACATGGCCATCTGGCCCTGACCGCGCATCAGTACGAGGCGTTGGAAAAGGTCGATGCCATGGCTCTGGTGACCGAATGGAAACCCTTCCGCAGTCCCGACTTTGGCGCCATGAAGCGGCTGATGAAGCAGGCGATCATTTTCGATGGCCGCAATCAGTATGAACCCGAGCAGGTCAAAGAGGCCGGATTCGAGTATCAGGGCATCGGTAGAAGTTAACTCTTCTTCTGGCCATTAGATGGGGTTAGTTCATGCGTCTGGCATTTTGGGCTGCCCAAATTAGTTTTTGGCTGTGCGAGTTGAACTGATGGTTGATGGCAGGTTTGTAAGGAGATTCTTTTGAAAATCCTGAATATTGTAGGGGCCCGACCCAATTTCATGAAAATGGCGCCGATTATTGAGGCGCTGAATCAGTATCCGCAGCAGTTCCAGCATCTGTTGGTCCATACCGGGCAGCATTACGATGAAAAAATGAGCCAGGCGTTTTTCGTCGATCTGGGCATGCCCAAGCCGGATATCAACCTCGAGGTCGGATCCGGTTCCCATGCCGAGCAGACGGCCCGCATCATGGTCGAGTTCGAAAAAGTCTGCGTGCGGGAAAAACCGGATCTGGTTATCGTGGTAGGGGATGTCAACTCGACTATGGCCTGCACCATTACGGCCAAAAAGTTGGGGATCAAGGTAGCCCACGTTGAAGCCGGCCTGCGTTCCCGGGATATGTCCATGCCCGAGGAAATCAACCGATTATGTACCGATGTGCTGTGCGACACCTGTTTACCACCGACCATTTCGCCGACGACAACCTGGCGGCCGAAGGGGTGCCATCGGATAAGATCTTCTTCGTCGGCAACGTGATGATCGATACCCTCCTCAAACACCGGGAAATGGCTGCGACCCTCGACCTAAGTCGGAAGCTGGGTCTGGCGCCCCGAGGCTATGCCACCCTGACCATGCATCGGCCCGGCAACGTGGATGACAAACAGGATCTGACCGGTATTCTGGAAGCGCTGGCGGAGATTTCCCGGCAGTTGCCGATCATTTTCCCCATTCATCCCCGGACCCGGAAAATGGCGGAACAGTTCGGCTTGATGCATTATTTCAACAGCGG
>JARRKW010000379.1:2732-4452 GCA_037387645.1 Desulfuromonadaceae bacterium | reverse complement strand
GTGATCAACTGCGCCAACTCCCCTTCCATTTCGCCACCACCCACCAGCAGCAGCACTGCGTCCGAATGTTTCTTGACCAGGTCGGCAAAGGCCCTGACCAGGAGATCGAGCCCTTCGTAACGATAGAAAGAACCGATGAAACCAATCACCTTCTTGCCAGACAGGTTCCATTCCCGCGAATATTCAACATCAGGCGGAACCGGTTGGAAATCATCCAGGTTGACGCCATTGAACACGGGAGTAATTTTTTCCGCCGGGATGGAACGACGCACCAGATCGTTCTTCAGACCATCGCACAGAATCCCCACATGATCGACTCGTTTGCAGACCTGGGTTTCGGCCAGCTGGGTCAGCCGGTAACGTAAAGAACCTTCACTGGTCGTACCATGATCAACGGCGGCATCTTCCCAGAAGGCACGGATCTCATACACCACGGGCAAACCCAGTTTGCGTCCGGCCCAAAGGGCGGGAATGGCATTCAGCACCGGCGAATGGGCATGGATGATATCGGGCCGTTCAGCTTTGGCCACTTCGAGAATACGGCGGGAAAGCACATGCATCAACCAGAGTTCGCTGGTCACGGGTCCCGGCAGCTGTCGGGTGGCGCCGGTGCGATAATAGGTAAAATCGTTGATGGTTTCCTTGGCCGCCCAGTCCCCTTTCCAGCTCTGCTCGTGTTTCGGAGAAGTCACCACAACCGGATCGTACCCCAGCTTGCGCTGAGCCTTGAACAGATTCTGGCTGCGAAAGGTATAACCACTATGGAGGGGCAGGCTGTGATCGAGAATATGGAGAATTTTCATATCAACCCTGTAAAAGACATATCAGCCACAGACAGAGACAGACAACAACGGGACAAATCGACAATTCTGATTTTAGCTTCTCTCGTCATGCCTTTGTCCGCGTGGGTCCGTGGCAAAATTTACCTATCTATCAACTCATCCAACCTGGAAAGATGCGCCTCCCAGGAATGCTCCCGTTCGACATAGGCGCGGGCTTTGCGGCCGATGGTCTGTTGCCGTTCCGGAGCCTGAAGCAAATCGATAACGGACTGCGCCATGTCGGCGGCATCTTCAACAACCATAACCTCTTCTCCCGGTATCGCCTTCAGACCGGTGGCCGCGCCGACCGTAGCCACCACCGCTTTTTGCATGGCCATCCCCTCCAGCACCTTGTTCTGGATACCGCGGGCAATCAGCAGCGGCACCACACAGAGAGTCGCTTTTGCCAGCTCCACCCGCATATCGGGAACAGCTCCGGTCACCTCGAGTCCGGGTACTTTTTTCAAGGCAAGCACGGCATCGGTGGGGTTGCGGCCGGCGATACAAAATACGGCATCGGGGCATACTTTTTTTATTTCGGGAAAAACGTTTTCGGCGAACCAGACGGCTCCTTCAACATTGGGCCAATAGTCCATGGCGCCGGAGAAAACCAAGCGGGTTCCGGTGGAGGGTTCAGGCTCCGGAGAAACGGCCAAGGGTGAGAAATACTCCAGATCGACCCCGTTTGATAAGCCCTCCACGGTGTCAACCGGCCCATATTGGGACAGAACCCCCTTTTCCTCTTCACTGACCAGGAAGGTTCGCTGGAAGTTTTCCACAATCCGCTGTTCGTAAGGCAAAAGCAGACGCCCTTCCCGCCGATAGATCCAGCGCATCGGACCGGAATGTTTTTCGGCGTATTGCCGCCACTTTTCCGAGTCAACATCAACCAGATCAGC
>JARRKW010000379.1:0-2701 GCA_037387645.1 Desulfuromonadaceae bacterium | reverse complement strand
TCAACCAGATCAGCCAACAAAACCTTTTTCGCCAAATCCCGGCAATGGCGTGACCGAAAAACGTATTCGGCGGAAGAAGAGCAGAAACAGATGACCGCCCGCACCTGGGTGTCCTCCAGGTAGGCATCGATTTTTTGCTGCAGCCCGGTGGAATAAAAACAGGGCAATGTCATGGGCTTGCCGCTTCCCAAGGTCAAGGCCGCACGCATTTTCATTTTTAAGGGCGACCTGAATTCATGAAAAACCTGATAAGTCATCTCCTGCAACGGCTGCAGATACTCCAGATCCGCCGCATCATCCACCATGCAGGCCACCGTTACGGCATACCGTCGGGTCAGATGACGCACCATATGGTAGGAACGGATTTTATCCCCCTTATTGGGGGGAAAAGGGATCCGATGAGCGATAAACAGAATGTGCGGTTTTTCCCTCATAAGGAAATATACCTTCTGATTTTGGGACCCAGCCAATTAGCGCTGGAAACAGGAATATGCTTCCATGCCCGCGCCAGCAGTTCACGTTTGTTAAGATTTGATGCAACCTTCCCGGATGTCTCGGTCGGCCTATTTTTCTCGTCGGATCCATACCAATACAATGGATGGGGTTGAGCTCCCCATTGTTCTTTAAATTGATAAGTTCCTTCACCGGGGGTTGATCTGCCGAAATCAAATTTTTTGTAACCATGATCGGAAGCAAACGACAACAACGTTGAATAAAGCAACATGTTCGGCTTCATATAGTTATATTTTCGCAAGGAAGAAGCCCACGGGTTAGACACGGTTGTCGGATGCAACAAAATCATCCCGGCGGCAACCGGGATCCCCTCCGGAGCAAAAACCACTGCTATTTTAACCTTTTCTTGATATTCTGAGACTATCGCTTCAATCCACTTTCGGCTATGAACCGGGGAACCAAGCTCATGCATATTTTCCGCAAAAACCGCATAGAAATGGTCAATAAATTCACACGAACCCAGCTTGACTTCATAGCCGTGTTTTAACGGTTTTTTTATTTTGGTTCTGAGTTTCGACTTGAGCCCGGAAAAAAATATTTCGGAGGATTCGGGAAGATCCAACAACATCCTTACTTTTTCCGTTGTATTTATCGAAAAAAACGGGAGTTCCCTGGTGCTACGAACGTGGACGATCGCATCCGTTTTTGAAGCCAGCGCAACGGCCTCTTCCAATAACTTATCGGCGGTTTCACAATCATCGGCAAGGACACCACCGGCATCACAATACGGCAATGAAATTAACGATTTTTTAAAAAATGGGATGCTAAAATCAATCAGGGGAAGAATACCGCAAACCGTCGAACCTTTTTGGGCCAACAGATATGGGCCTTCAAAACCGTAGGCCTTTTTAACTGCGTTCTTCCATGCGAATAACTGATAAGCGGTGCCCTCGGGATGATTACCAACATAATCATCCCAACATCCCTGATCGGCGCTTGTTGCCAAACGAATTTGCATAAATCCAATCCAAACTGAAAAAAATTTTACCGTTAAATCCGATCGTTCAACCAAAACAGCAACGTTGCCACCAAAACACCCGTAAAATTCAGTACCATATCAATCAAGGAGGCATAACGACCGGGCACAAACATCTGATGGAACTCATCGACAATCCCATAGCCGAAACTGATGCCGAAACAGAGCAGGACGGTCTTGAGTCCGGTTCGACCAATCCTGTCCATTGCTCGTAACCATAGCCATTGCAGTAGACCAAACAAGGGGATATGCAATAGATTCTGCAATTGCGGATTGAGATCGGTTAAAATTTTCAGTCCACCGTGATGAACATCACCAGGGATTGACGACAACAGAAAGATTCCTCCCATCACTCCCAAAGGCAAATAAAAATGCCTGAGCATCCGCTCCATGCTTTTGTCACACCAGGTCAAGCTCTGAAATCCTATTAGTTCAACCCGGATAAAGGCAGAAACGGATCGAACAATTCATAACCAGTCCGGTCCCGCCATTATCAAAGAAGATTCACTGTTGTCCGCTTTTATTCTGCCCAAAAGACATTAAACGACTCTCAGATCTGCAACCCATCTCGGATTCTTCCAAACCGGAAATCCTGCAGCAGTTTCTTAAACCGACCTTCGGTTTTATCCAGATTGAGATAATGTCGGAATCGGCTCTTCCAACCGGCACCGTCCATGCGGGGTTGAGACACATCGAATTCCCAGGGGTGCAGGTAGAAGACAAAGGGTTGCTGTTCCTGGCGGCTAATGCGGTTCAGTCCCCAACGGGTCAGCCCATAGGGGAAAAGACGAAAGTAACCACCCCCGGCAATGGGAAGATTCCTCCCACCGATCTGCAAGGTGGTAATCGGCAGTTCGATCAGACTTGGTTCATCATTGACAGCCCGGGCTGGCTGCCAACTACCGTCAGCAACCTTGGTTGCCGGGCCGGCGAAGCGGGGCCAGTCGGGGATACCGTAAAAATCGTGTTGAATGGGGAAGATGCTTGAATCGTAGCGAAAGCCCGCCGCATGTAATTCGTCAAAAGCCCAGGGAGTGCCTCGGGATATGGAGTAGCTGGGAGCACGGTAACCAACGACTTCAAGACCGGTCAGATCTTCCAACAAGGATTTGCTGCGTCGAATATCCTGACGAAAAGCTTCTCGACTCTGCATGCTGACCCGTTGATGGCCGTAACCATGACTGGCTATTTCGTGGCGTCCTTCGGCAATGC
>JARRKW010000378.1:0-5028 GCA_037387645.1 Desulfuromonadaceae bacterium | reverse complement strand
GCCTGTGTCCCATTCTGTTCCATCACCCAATTTTTTGAACAGGCCCCCGTGGGGGAGGGCGGTTTTGTTATTTTGCTCGACGCCGAGCAGAGGGTGCTGTCCAGTACCTTGGCGGCGGCACTGCCGGCCCGAATTTCGGACCGCCGGGGCAATGACAGTGGAGTGTTGCCTGTCCTTGCCGCCTCGGAAGGGGCCTTGCGGACGGATCTTTTCGGCATCGATTGTTTTGCCGCCGCAACGAAAATCCCTTCCTTGGGGTGGAGCGTCATCGTGGCCAAGCCTTATCAAGGCTTCATGATGGTCCTGTCCGGTCTGAAAACCATCTTCCTGATTGTGGCCATCTGCGCGGTCATGATTGGCTCGGTTTTGGCCTCTGTCATGGGCGAAAGATTTCTCCGTCGTTTGCGGCTGATTACCGAACATACCAGCCGGGTGGCCGCCGGAAATTTTTCGCAACGGATTATGTTGCGATGCGACGATGAGTTGAAAGCCCTGGCCGATTCCGTGAACAACATGACCGAAAACATTGCCCGGGAACATGCCGGCCGGGAAGCCCTCAACCAGCTGTTGCAGTCGATCATTGATCCTCTGGTGGTTACCGGTGAGGAAGATCGTATCGTTAAATTCAATCAATCCCTCCTCGACCTGGTGCAGCTGCCTGCGGAAGCGCTGTTGGGACAACCGATACAATCCCTTTTTTTCGAGGCGGAACCTTTAGCCGGTATTGACGGGCTCAGACTGAAAATGCGCGAAGGCGATCTGCGGGATCACGAAACAACTATCGTGTCCTCTTCGGGGGGCGTCATTCCCGTCCTTTTTTCCTGTTCACGGATTGAGTCGGCACGTTATGGAGAGGAAGGGGTTATCGGCATATTCAAGGACATCACCGAGCGCAAACAGTCGGAACAGGAAATCGCTCGGTTGGCCTTTTACGACACCCTGACCGGCTTGCCCAACCGTTCCCTGCTCATGAACCGCCTGGAATTGGCTCTAAAACAGGGAGAACGGGACTATCACGCCAAAGGGGAAATGTTGGCGGTGCTGTTTTTCGATCTGGATCGGTTCAAATATGTCAATGACTCCCTCGGTCATGACGTCGGTGACCAGCTTCTCGTTGAAGTTTCCAATCGTTTGCAGAAGTTGTTTCGAGCCAGCGATACCCTGGCCCGACTGGGCGGGGATGAGTTTGTGGTTGTGCTTCCCCGGATTCGAAAGAACGAGGATGTGATCGGTATGGCCCGTGGGGTCATGAGCGGTTTGGAGCGCCCCTTTTGCTTTGGCGAACATGAAATATTTTCAACCACCAGTATCGGCATTGCCATGTTTCCCCAGGATGGCAGGGATATGCGGACGCTGCTGAAAAATGCCGACACGGCTATGTATTACGCCAAAGCCGATGGGCGCAATGCCTATCATTTCTTCTCACCGGAAATGAATCTGCGTTCTCAGAAACGATTGTTGCTGGAAGGACGGATGCGTAACGCTATAAATCTCCTTGAAGGATTCAGTCTCAGATATCAGCAGCGAGTCAATTTGGTCACCGGCCAGATTATCGGTGCCGAGGCGCTGCTGCGCTGGGATGACGCTGAGCTGGGATCGGTTTGCCCGAGTGAATTCATTCCCATTGCCGAGGAAACGGGCCTGATCCTGCCCCTCGGGGAATGGGTTTTGTTGACAGCCTGCTGCCAGGCCCAGGAGTGGATTGCTCAGGGGTTGTCGTTTTCCAAGTTGGCGGTCAACCTTTCCGGTTGCCAGCTTAAAGAGGCCAATCTGCCGGATTTGATCGAAAGTGCCCTGAATCTTTCGGGGCTGTCTCCCAAATATCTGGAACTGGAATTGACGGAAAGCATGTTGATGCAGACGGTGGAAAAAAATATCCAGACTCTCCACCGTCTGAAAAACCTGGGCATTACCCTGGCCATCGATGATTTTGGGACCGGCTATTCCTCTCTGCGCTATCTGCAGCGGTTCCCCATCGACGTGCTCAAGGTGGATAAATCCTTTATCAGTGAAATCGGCAACGGCAACGATGACTCGGAAATTGTGCGAGCCACCATCGCCCTGGGACATAACCTGAATTTAAAGGTGGTGGGAGAAGGGGTGGAAACCAAGGAACAGATGATTTTTCTGCAGATGCATTCCTGCGATGAAGCCCAGGGGTTCCTTTTCGGTGAACCGGTCACCGCGGAGGAAATGGGGGAAAGGTTGGTTGCCCAGCAACCCAGGATTCAGTTGAAAAGTGTCGTTGGTTGAAGGGAGTTGTTCCTGCCAGATCCACCAGGAAGGCAGTTCACCGCCATGTAAAGAAAAAATCCCGCCAGTACGCCCCGGCCAAGAACGGTTTTCGCCGGCGCTCCCGCTTTTTTCCGAGCAGTCGAATCAGCCAGAGAATAATCCCCGCCAGCAGGGTTTTGGAGACCTGAAACCAACTGGCCAGGCCGTGTCTTCGCGGGCGCCATTACAGAATCGCCGCTAGCGCCGCCGGCCAACAGGTTGGTGGGCCAGATGGCGATCAACAGGCCCGGCAGAGAGAACAGGAACAATTTGTTGAAACTGAAAAGCATGGCCTCCTGAACGGGAAATGGGCTGCGGATACGGCGATGAGTTTGGAAATGATCAAGTAGAGTGCCAGTTGTTAAGAATCGGGCAATCGATGGTAGAGGGCTCGCAGCAGACCAGCAGAAGTTTCGTCGGTCGGCCGGTTGTCGAAATAACGTAACCTGCCCAGGTCGAAACCCGTGTCACTGGGGTCGTTGGAAGTCGGACCGGGGGTGAAAAGGTTCTGGGCCAGCTCCGACTGGTCGACGAGCAGGCTGTTGTCCGGAGTGGGAATGCCGGCCGGGCCGCATCAATCGGAAATCTTCCGGCATTCCATGTAGAAGCGTTTTTCGTCCGCTTCACCCATGGAAAAGGTTTTGCGCGGCAGGGCGCCATCGAGAATGATGGTTTTGAAAAGATCGTGCTTGGAGATAGCTGGCAGGTAGAAACCGACGTTGCCCGGTTGCTTGCCCAGGGAGGTGACGGTTCCTTCTCCATGGATGTAGTCGATACGAACCTGGGGGTGTTCGGCCAGGAAGGGGTCGAGCAGGGTCTGCAGGGTCGCCACCAGCAGATGCATGGGCGGATTGTCAATGATGAACAGGCCACAGCGTTCCCCGGCGATAAAGGGGATCAGGTGCCGCCCCTCCCGTTTCAGGCGTCGGGTCTTCTCGGGGAGAGAATCAAGGTCGGTGCAATGTTCGCAGTAGAACGAAGCTCCGGCGTGGCGATAAAATTGTTCCGCCGTTCGAATCAGCTGTTCCAGGTCGACATCGAACAGGATCCGATGAATGGCTTCGAACTCCAGGCCGGGATCATGGATGTTGACCAGCTCGACCAGGGCATAGCGGGACGGATGGTTCATGATGGCATCCCGGTCGCTGGCGGCGGCCTTTTTGTTTTCCCAGATGGCTTTGGCGGTGGCGAAGGAATGATTGCCGTCTCCCATGGCGTAGAGGACCACCGGCTGGTTTCCGACCTGGTATCGGCTGGCAAAGCGTGCGGGGTCGGCCAGTCGCGCCAGGGACTCGGCCACCTGACCGATGGCTTCCGGATCTTCGACCCGCCAGCCCTTGAGGTGCCCTCCGCCCAGCATCAGGGGGAAATCGTAGGCCAGAGGCAGCTGGCGTTGGAACAGGGGCTCGATGACGGTCTGCTCCGGATCGTCGATCAGTACCATGATATGGGGCAGTTCAATGGGCGCGTTTTCCCGGACGCGAATCCTGGGGGGCAGCCGATCGAGGATCGTGCCTTCGGTGGCGCGGATCAATCTGGTGGCGCCGGGGCGGTAGTCATAGGCTTCGAGATCGAGGGCCACCATTAAGCCTTTGCGGGAAGGCACCGTTTCCGTGGCCCGATCCACCAGGATAAATCCGGGTGGCTGGGCTTCCAGGATGCCCTCATTGAGATAACGCTCCATGGTGGCGTTGATGGCGCGAATGCGCTCATCCCCATCCGTCTCTTCCAGATAAACTTCGGGAAAAATCAGATTCAGAGTCGATGGTTTGTCGGCGATCGAATGTTTTACCTGCTGCCAGTACTCGGGTTGCGAGGTGTACTGGTCACAGGCAATGACCGCCCATCGGGTCAGATCGAGACCGTTTTGGGGCAGCAGAATGGTCGGAACCTGAAGGGCGATTTTGGCAAAAGGCATCGATTTCATCCTTGAAAATTAAAGCTAAAGGTCGGGACGAGGTTCATAGATATCAGTGGATATCCAGATCGAACAGGCGCAGTCCGTATATTCGTGCGCTTTCCTGGTTTTTTCGGTAGGCGGGGCGTGGATCATATTGCAGGGTCTGCTCGATCAGGGTTCGTAGCCCCGGATGATGGTTTTCCAGGTCCAGGCAGCGGACCAGGGCCGCAGGACTGAATTCAACCTTCAAGGTGGGTTCCGGACCGCGTTCGGCAAACCCGCCGCGGGCTTCGGGGAGGCAGTCGGCGTAGGGGAGGTAAGGCTTGATATCGAGGACCGGGGTACCGTCGAGCAAATCGACCCCTTTCAGTTGCAGTTGCCATTGTCCGTTGTGGTGCTCGATTTCCACCAGTTCCACCACCGACATGCCCATGGGGTTGGGACGGTGGGTGCCGCGGGTGGCGAACACGCCCAGGCGCTGGTTGCCGCCGAGCCGGGGCGGGCGTACGGTGGTGCGTACCGGGTTGTTGGCACAGGCATGGAAGACAAACAGCAGCCAGAGGTGGGAGAATTCCTCCAGGCCCCGCAGGGCTTCTGCACAATTGTAGGGCGGCAGCAGCTCAAGAACGGCATGGGCCTCAGCAACCAGTCCCGGTTGGCGGGGGATGCCGAATTTCTCCTTAAAACAGGAGCGAACGATGCCGACGCTGCGAAAGTTGAATTCCATGGCGATGCTTTAAAAAAAGCAGGGGCCGGACAGCATTGCCCGGCCCCTGAGATGATGGGGGAAGGATTTATGCCCTTACCCCTGATGTTTCACTATTGTTCACTCAGGATACGCACCATGCGTCGCA
>JARRKW010000377.1:0-3635 GCA_037387645.1 Desulfuromonadaceae bacterium | reverse complement strand
GGGCGGAGCTGAAAAACATCAACTCTTTCCGTTTCATCAAGCAGGCCATCGACTACGAGGTGGAACGGCAGGCCGAGGTGCTCGAAGAAGGGGGGCGGGTGATTCAGGAAACCCGCCTGTTCGACGCCAACTCCGGCCTGACCCGCTCCATGCGCGGCAAGGAAGAGGCCCACGACTACCGCTACTTCCCCGATCCCGACCTGGTGCCGCTGGTTATTTCCCCGGAATGGATTGAACGAGCGCGGCAGGAGTTGCCGGAGTTGCCCGAAGCCAAACTGGAACGTTTCGTGCGCGAATACGGCATTCCCCGCTACGACGCCGAGGTCCTCACCGCGGACCGGGCCGTGGCCGAATACTACGACGCCTGCGTTAAGCTGCACGATGACGGCAAGGCCTGCTCCAACTGGGTCATGGGCGAGGTGCAGCGCCGCCTTAACGAGGAAGGGGTCGCCATCGGCGCCAGCCCGGTTTCACCGGAACTGTTGGCCGGCATGCTGAAACGGATCGCCGACAACACCATTTCCGGAAAAATCGCCAAAACCGTTTTCGACGAAATGTGGAAAAGCGGCAAATCGGCGGATGCCATTATCGAGGAAAAGGGGCTCAAACAGGTCACCGATACCGGCGCCATCGAAGCGGTCATTGATGAAATCATCGCCGCCAACCCCGCCCAGGTGGAAGAATACCGGGGCGGCAAAGAAAAGGTCTTCGGCTTCTTCGTCGGTCTGGTGATGAAAGCCACCAAAGGCAAGGCCAACCCGGCCGCGGTCAATGAACTGCTGAAGAAGAAACTGCAGTAGAAAATCGGTGATTGGTTATTGGCGATTAGTGATTGGTTTTCTACACTCCCAAGGACCTGATCACTGATCACCGCTATTTTCCGGACCAATCACAGGGCCTACCGGGAAAACGATAACAACCCCCATTCCTTTGAAATGGGGCAAGTAGATTGGTTTTTGCTTTTGCCAATCACCAATCACTGATTTTTGATCACCAATCACCGATTTTCGGAGAAAATCTATGGCCTTCAAGCCGATTGAATACAAGGACGGCGTCTGCCGCATGATCGACCAGCGCCGCCTCCCCACCGAGGAAATCTGGATCGATTACTTTGACTATCAGGGCGTGGCCGACGCCATCCGCACCATGGTAGTGCGGGGCGCTCCGGCCATCGGCGTCGCCGCCGCCTTCGGGGCCTATTTCGGCGCCCGGGACATCGACAGCGACGATTTCGACACCTTCTTCAGCCGTTTCGAGCAGGTCTGCGACACCCTGGCCGCCACCCGGCCGACCGCCGTCAACCTGTTCTGGGCGCTCAACCGCATGAAAAATTTCGCTCTGGCCAGCCGCAGCTATCCGGTAAGCGACCTCAAGATCGTTCTGGAATACGAAGCCATGGCCATTGCCGACGAGGATGTCCGCAGCAATCTGGCCATGGGCCGCCATGGCGAACCCCTGATCCCGCAGGGAGCGCGCATTCTCACCCACTGCAACGCCGGGGCTCTGGCCACCGGGGGTTACGGCACCGCCCTCGGCGTAATTCGCGCCGCCCAGGCCGCCGGCAAGCAGATCAGTGTGCTGGCCGACGAAACCCGCCCCTTTCTGCAGGGGGCCCGGCTGACCGCCTGGGAATTGCAGAGGGACAACATCCCGGTCACCCTGATCTGCGACAACATGGCCGGTTACCTCATGAGCAAAGGCGAAATCGACTGCGTCATCGTCGGCGCCGACCGCATCGCCGCCAACGGCGATACGGCCAATAAAATCGGCACCTATACCGTCGCCGTGCTGGCCAGGGAGCACGGTCTGCCCTTCTATGTCGCCGCCCCCCTTTCCACCATCGACATGGACCTCAGCGACGGCAGCCAGATTCCCATCGAGGAACGCGATGCCCGCGAGGTGACCCATTGCGGCGACCGCCAGATCGCCCCCGACGGGGTGGCGGTGCGCAATCCGTCCTTCGATGTCACCCCGGCCCGGCTGATTTCCGCCATCATCACCGAACGGGGCGTGGCCAAACCCGACTATGAACAGGGGCTGGCCGCCCTGACCGGCAAGGAGCGCTGATGCAACATGCCACCCTGGTGCAGTATCTGACCGGAGTCTTTACCGACAGTTGGCAGACCTCTCTGCGCGAACTGATGCTCGGCCTGGGCTTTGCCGACCCGGCTAAATCCGCCACCAACCTCGAACTGCTGCAGGAAGCCCTGCAGGATATCGAGGTCCTGGCGCTTCTGACCAACGAGGCTTTAACCACCGCCGACCCGGATCTGGCTCTCAACAACCTGGAACGCCTGCTCAATACCGTTGCGCCGAAGCAACTGCACCAGGCACTTGCCGACCAGCAGAGCAGACATCTGCTGCTGACCGCCCTGGGGGCGTCCCCTTTCCTCACGGGCATCCTCTGTCGTCGTGCCACCTTCTTCGTCAATCTGTTCGGCCAGGGCAACGTTTTTCGCCCCAAAAATGAATCCACCATGATTGCGGAACTGCGCCAGCGGATTCCGGACAACGCCAGTTTCACCGAATTGCAAAAACAGCTGCGCCAATACAAGGCCCAGGAAATTTGCCGCATCGGCTGCCGGGATCTCGGCGGTCTGGCCGACCTGGTCGAGGTGACGGCCGAACTGTCGGCGCTGGCTGCGGCCAGTCTGCAACGGGCCTACGAAATCTGTCTGGCCCAGTTGCGGGCCGAAAGCCGAGTTCACTGTTTTCGGCATGGGTAAGTTCGGCGGTCGTGAATTGAACTTCTCCTCCGACATCGACCTCATCTATTTCTACTCCTCGGAAAAGGGCATGACCACCGGCGTCAGCGGCCCCTATGGCGAACAGAAAAATCGCATCCATCTGCATACCTTTTTCTGCAAACTCTCCGAGTTGATTTCCAAGGCCCTCTGCCAGCCCACCGAGGACGGTTTCGTCTTCCGGGTCGATCTGCGGCTGCGCCCGGAAGGGAACAGCGGGGAAATGGCCAACTCCCTGCACAGCGCCGAAATGTACTATGAAAGCTGGGGCCAAAGCTGGGAACGGGCAGCCCTGATCAAAGCCCGCCCGGTCGCCGGTTCCATCGCCCTCGGTGAAAAACTCCTCAAGAATCTGGAACCCTTCATCTTTCGGCGTTATCTTGACTACGGCATGGTCGAAGACATCAAGAACATGAAGCAGAAAATTGACCAGAGCCTGGTCCGCAAACAGGAGGCGGAAACCAATCTCAAATTGGGCCGGGGGGGAATTCGTGAAGTTGAGTTTTTCATCCAGGCCCTGCAGCTCATCCATGCGGGCCGAACCCCCAGCCTGCGGGAAAAAAACTCCTTACGGGCTCTGGCACGCCTGGAACAGGAAGGAATTATCCAACCGGAGGTGCATCGGGTACTCCGCGATGCCTACATCTTCCTGCGCAACGTCGAACATCGCATCCAGGTGGTACAGGAGCGCCAGACCCATAACCTGCCCACGGCGCCGCCTGAGTATCTGGCCCTGGCGCGTCGCTGCGGCTTCGCCACGGCCGATGAGTTCAGGGCCGCTCTCAAGCAACATCGTGACGGCATCGAAACCATCTATCACGATCTTTTCTATACCAGTGAAGAAGAGGCGCGGGATGAGATTCGTCCGGAGGCGTCTTTCCTGCTCGATCC
>JARRKW010000376.1:742-3455 GCA_037387645.1 Desulfuromonadaceae bacterium | reverse complement strand
AAAAAAACTCCCACACCCTTGACCCCAGCCCGTCCGGCAGCTGCGGCACAGAGCGAAAAAACCGTTACTTTCCGGTTGCAACATCCCCTCCACGCCGAGGCTCCGGCTGCTTGCGCCGGGGAAAATTCAAGCGGCCGCCACGGCCGGCCGCCCTTTCAAAGGGCGCTGGTTTAATTTTTTAAAATCGGTTTCTAGCCGCCTCCCAAAAGGAAAATCCACTAATTTTCTCTTGAATTAGCCCCTCCATTTGTGCTATCTAACTGCATACTGTATACAGAATACCGAAAGGCGTCAGCCGCGAAGGTCGGCGTTTTCCCTGTTTTCAAGGGATTTTTGTCCATTTGCGCAATCTCGAAAATGGGTCTCACAGGAGGTCGATTTTGTCTCAGGTCATTTTTTCCAGCTGGGGAAGAAACGTTGTTGATAACCGCCGGGGCGGTACCGTGGAAGTTGAGGGTGGCTACCAGAAATTACCCGTCACCTTTGACGGCGACCGACCCTGGGGTGTCTTCATGGGGTGGGATGGGCTGATCGTAACCGATCCCCAAGCCGACGTGGTCGCCATGGCTGCCGAATATGCCAAGCGGGTGCAGGAAAACTACTGCTGCGCCAAATGCACGCCGGGCAAACGCGGCACCCGGGTCATGCAGGATACCCTGGCCCGCATCCTGGCCGGCGCCGGAACGGAAAGTGATCTGACCACCCTGGAAACCATCGGCACGCTGATGCGGAACTGCAAATGCACCCTCTGCCTGACGTCCGCCATCCCCGTGGTCGACACCGTCAAGCATTTCCGCGAAGATTACCTGGCCTATATCCAGGGATCGCGCAAGCCGGGCCCCGTGCAGCGCTATGTAGACAAACTGACCGCTCCCTGTCAGGATCGCTGTCCGGCCCATATCGATATCCCCAAATACATTGAGGAAATCAAGGATCGTCGCCCGGAGGAATCCCTGGCCACCATCCGCGAAAGCATGCCCCTGCCCTCGGTCTGCGGCCGGGTCTGTCCCCATCCCTGTGAAACCGCCTGCCGGCGCAAGAATGTGGACGATGCGGTCAACATCATGGTGCTCAAACGCACGGCTTCCGATTACGAATGGCAGCATCACCAGGATCCCCCCATGCGGCCGAAACCGCGCAAGAACAAGACCGTGGCCGTGGTAGGCGCCGGTCCCGCCGGTCTGACCGCCGCCTACTATCTGGCCCTGGAAGGCTACCCGGTCACCATCTTTGAAGCCCTGCCCGAAGGCTACGGCGGCGGCATGATCGCCGTCGGCATTCCGGCCTACCGCATGCCCCGCCATATACTGCAACGGGACATCGATATCATTGCCGCCCTGGGGGTCGAGATCAAGTACGGGGTCCGGGTGGGCAAGGACATCTCCCTGCCCGAGCTGAAATCCAAATACGACGCCGTATTTCTGGCGCCCGGAGCCCATCGTTCCAAACCCATGGGGGTGGAAGGCGAAGACAAGGGCTACAAGGGCTTTCTCCCCGGCGGCATCGATTTTCTCCGCGAAGCCTATATGGGCAAACCCACCGGCATGGGCAAGAAGGTGGTGGTGGTCGGTGGCGGCAATACGGCCATCGACTGCGTGCGGGTGGCCCTGCGGGAGGGAGCCGAGGAATCGGTGCTGCTCTATCGCCGCTCCCGCAAGGAAATGCCGGCCGACCCCTGGGAAGTGGACGGGGCGGACGAGGAAGGGGTGAAATTCGAATTCCTGGTGCTGCCGACCAAAATCCTGGTTAACGAGCAGGAGCAGGTCACCGGGGTCGAGTGCGTACGCATGGAGCTGGGTGAGCCGGACGCCTCCGGGCGCCGCCGTCCGCAACCGGTAGAGGGAAGCGAATTTGTGGTGGAATGCGATACCGTTATCCCGGCCATCGGTCAGGATGCCGATCTCTCCTTCATTCCGGAGAAGATGGGGATCAATATCACCAAATGGAACACCGTGGTCACTAAATATCTGCCGCTGAAAAACGCCAAGGAGCGCAATCTCAACGACAGCATGGGCAATCCCCTGAGCCGCACCCTGATTACCGATCTGGACGGGGTCTTCGCCGGCGGCGATGCGGAAATCGGTCCCCTGACTGTGGTCGCCTGTGTCGGCAACGCCCATCGCGCCGCCCGGGTCATCCAGCGTTGGCTGGAAGAGGGCAAGGCCTACCTGAGCGATGAGGAAATCCTGGAAGACATTCTGACCCACCTGAATGTTTATGACAAAGATGAAAAGGTCGCCTGGCTCGACTCGGTTGCCCGGGCGCACCAGAAAGAAATCCATGGTCCCCAGCGGGCCAGCTACCAAAACTACTGTGAAGTAGAGCTCGGTTTTTCCGATAGTACGGCCGTGCAGGAAGCGGAACGCTGCCTCCGCTGCTACCGCGTGGCCATGCTCGCCATGTAATCTCGTTCTTCAGCCCGGTTTTGAGGTGAAAATCATATGGTCACTTTGACAATTGACGGCAAGACAGCACGTGTACCCGCAGGTACGACGATTCTTGAGGCCGCCCAACAGGTGGGGATTCGCATTCCGACCCTCTGCTGGCTGCAGAAAGTATCGCCCACCGGCGCCTGCCGCATCTGTGTGGTGGACATTGAGGGGGTTGATCGACCCATGACCGCCTGCAACACCCCGGTCAAGGAAGGGATCGTCGTCACCACCCAGAATGAGAAACTCACGGCCCTGCGCAAACAGGTGGTGGAACTGCTGCT
>JARRKW010000376.1:0-707 GCA_037387645.1 Desulfuromonadaceae bacterium | reverse complement strand
GCTGATCAATCACCCCCTCGATTGTCCGGTCTGCGATGCCGCCGGGGAGTGCGATCTGCAAAACATCTGCTACGAATTCGACGTCACCCGGCAACCCTTTGCCGCCGAGGATGTGAACCCGCCCGTCATCAACCACTGGCCGTTGATTCAGCAGGTTCCCTCCCGCTGCGTGCTCTGCGAAAAATGCGTCAAGGTCTGTCATGAGACGGTCGGCTCCAGCGCCCTGTTCGTCAACGGTCAGGGGGATCGGAGTTTTATCGATAAACAGGTGGAACTCTGCGAATTCTGCGGCAGCTGCGTTTCGGTCTGCCCGACCGGCACCATGATTTCGAAGCCGTTCAAGTTCAAGGCCCGCCCCTGGGAATTGACCAAGGTCCCCTCCGTTTGCAGCTATTGCCCCAGCCAGTGCCAGATCGATCTCAATGTCAAGCAGGGCAAGGTGCTGCGGGTTACCTCGGAAGACGACAAAACCATCAATGACGGCAACCTCTGCATCGGCGGCTTCTTCGGCTACAGCTATGCCGATTCCCCCAAGCGCCTGACCCGGCCCCAGCTCCGAATCGGCGTCACCGCCCGGGACTGCTCCTGGGACGAGGCCCTCGACCTGATCGTGGAAAAAATCTCCGCTCTGGGCGCCAGCGCCGTCGCCGCCCTGGGCTCGGCCCGCCTGACCAATGAGGAGAACTATCTCTTCCAGAAACTGCTGC
>JARRKW010000375.1:0-2717 GCA_037387645.1 Desulfuromonadaceae bacterium | reverse complement strand
TGGCTGCCGGAGGAGCAGTTGCTGTTTTCCTGTGACGCTTTCGGCGCCCATTTCTGTGCCGATGGGCTGTTCGACGACGAGGTCCCGGATTTTACCGGCGATTTTCACGGTTATTTCGATGCCATCATGCGTCCCTTCAAGGAACAGGTGCGTGAGGCGGTAGCCAAGGTGGAGGGGCTGGATATCCGCATGATCTGCCCGTCCCACGGTCCCCTGCGGCGGCGGGATCCACAACAGGTCATATCCGATTATCGTATGCTGGCGGCCGCTCCCCCTGAGACCGGGAGGAAGCGGGCGCTGCTGCTGATCCTGTCCCCCCACGGCAATACCCGCAGCATGGCGGCCGAGGTCCGGAAAGGGCTGGAGAGCCGGGGGATCGAAGTGGTGGAGAAGTGTATGTACGCGGCCCCGGCCGCGGAGATCCGCGATGAGCTGGAACGCGCCGATGCCCTGGTGGTGGCCACCCCCACCATCAATCGCGATGCGCCGCCACCGGTTTGGCAGGCCCTGTCCCTCATCTCCACCGTGACCCCCAAAGGACGCCTCGCTGCCGTGCTCGGTTCCTACGGCTGGAGCGGCGAAGCGGTCAAACTGGTGGAAGAACGCCTGCTGGGGCTCAAGTACCGCCTGGCCGCGCCGGGGCTGCACTACCGCTTCACCCCCACCGCGGCGGACATGGCCGCCTGCCGGGAGCGGGGGGTGCAGCTGGCGGAAGCCCTGCTCGGCTAGTCCGGGTTGATCTGAAGGGAAGGGTCGGTTTCAGTTGGTCCTTCCCTTTATTGTTTGCATATGCGAATTTTATCTGTTTGAACCAAGGAGGCCGTTGTGGATTATAATGCGCTCATGTCGACCCTGAACGATTTCGTCTGGGGACCGGTCATGCTCACCCTGCTGGTGGGCACCGGCGCCTATCTCTCCTTCCGCCTCGGGTTCATCCAGTTTCTGCAGCTGCCCCGCGCCCTCAAGCTGGTGTTCGGGGGCAAAGAGCATGGCCAGGGGGAAGGGGATATCAGCTCCTTCCAGGCCCTGACCACGGCCCTGGCGGCCACCATTGGCACCGGCAATATCGCCGGGGTGGCCACCGCCATCTATTCGGGCGGTCCCGGCGCCATCTTCTGGATGTGGGTCTGCGCCCTGTTCGGCATGGCCACCAAGTACGCCGAGGCCGTGCTGGCGGTGAAATACCGCCACCGTCTGCCCGATGGTTCCATGCAGGGGGGACCGATGCGCTATATCGCCGAAGGGCTGGGTCTCAAGTGGTTGGGGGCACTATTCGCCCTGCTGGGCAGTATCGCCGCTTTCGGCATCGGCAGCATGGTGCAGTCCAACTCGGTGGCCGTGGCGTTGCAGGAAACCTGGCAGATTCAGCCGGTGGCTACCGGTATCGTGCTGGCGCTGTTGACCGGGGTGGTCATTATCGGCGGCATCCGCCGCATCGGCAAGGTGACCGAGAAGCTGGTGCCCATCATGGGGGTCGCCTACGTGCTCGGCGCCCTGGTAATTCTGGTGCTCAATGCGGACCAGGTGCCGGCGGCCCTGGCGCTGATCTTCGAGCACGCTTTCAGTCCGGCCGCCGCCAGTGGTGGCTTCGCCGGTGCCGCAGTTGCCGCCGCCATCCGCTTCGGCGTGACCCGCGGGGTTTTCTCCAATGAGGCCGGTCTCGGCAGCGCCCCCATCGCCCATGCCGCGGCCCGCACCAACAGCCCGGTACGGCAGGGGCTCATCGCCATGACCGGGGTCTTCTTCGATACCATCGTGGTCTGTTCCATGACCGCCCTGGTCATCCTTGCCACCGGCGCCTGGACCAGCGGCAAAACCACCAGCGCCCTGACCTATGAGGCCTTTGAGCGCGGGTTGCCCGTTTCCGGCGGCCTCATCGTCACCATCGGTATCGCCATCTTTGCCTACTCCACCATGATCGGCTGGGCCTACTACGGCGAAGAGTGCATCGAATACCTGTTCGGTCTCAAGGCCCGTATTCCCTACCGCTATCTGTTTTGTCTGGTCATCGCCATCGGCGCCTTTCAGAAAGTTCAATTTGTCTGGGACTTCTCCGATACCATGAACGGCGCCATGGCCATTCCCAACCTCATCGGCCTGCTCGGGCTCTCCGGGGTGGTGGTCCGTATCACTCGCCAGGCCCTGAGTGATCCGGGGCAGTATCTCTGAGGGGAGGGGGCGGTCCTTGCCATCTGTCTGTATTGCTACGGTGGCGGTTGCCGCCCCCCTCGATAAAACCCTGTCCTATCTGTTGCCCGAAACCCTGCGGGAAGCGGCCCGAATCGGGGTGCGCCTGCAGGTGCCGTTGGGTCGCCGCAAGGTGGTGGGTTACCTGCTGGCCCTGAGCGAAGGGGAGGGGGCGGGACTCAAGCCGGTTTCCGCAGTGCTCGATGCCGCCCCCCTCTTTGCCGCCGAGCTGGTGCCCTTCTTCAGTCGAGCCGCCGAGTATTTCTGTCATCCCCTCGGTGAGGTGATCCGTACCGCTCTGCCGGCCGGTCTTTCCGGCCGGGGCGCGGAGGTCTCCATCCTGCGGGAGAAGGTCTACCGGGCTACGGAGATGGAAGGGATTCCCACCGGCGCGGTGCAGAAGGAACTGCTGGCCCTGGTCCGTGCCGGGGGGAGTGTGCCCTTGAACGAACTGCGTCGCTCGGTGGCCGCACCCTACGGGGCGCTGCGGCGGTTGCTGGAACAGGGCTATCTCACGGAAAGGGAGGAAG
>JARRKW010000374.1:0-10703 GCA_037387645.1 Desulfuromonadaceae bacterium | reverse complement strand
CCCTCCCTTTTCGTCCCCCTACGGTTCTTTACAATCGCTCCCTTCCCCACCCCGTTGCCTGACCGGACCATATGACCAGAAAACTTGCCTTTTTCGGAAAGGATCTGGTAAGTAAACCATACCAAACCCAGGAGTCGTTTTCATGGAAACCTTAACCACCCTGCTCGACCAGACCTTTCTCGGCATCAGCGTGACCCGTTTTGCAGCGGCTTTCGGTGTATTGATCGCGGCGCTGGTCGTCAAACGGATTGTCGGCCACCTGTTCAACACGGTCCTGCTGCCAACAGCGCAAAAAACCCGCACCCGCTATGATGATCTGTTTATCGAAGGCCTGCGCCGACCAACCGGCTTTCTCATATTGGTCGGGGGAATTTTCCTGATCGTGCAGATCCTGCAGCTGCCGCAGGAGCCCGTCAACCTCGACCATTTCGCCCACTCCCTGCTCAAGGTTCTGGTCACTTTCGACCTTGCCTGGGTTCTCTTCAACCTGGTGACTCTGCTGGACACCTATCTGGAGCATTGGGTCCAGCAAACCGAATCCAGCCTGGACGATCACCTGCTCCCCTTCCTGCGCAAGAGCCTGCGCGCCTTCATTGTTTTCATGGCCATCCTGATGGTCATCCAGAACCTGGGATACTCCATCTCGGGGCTCCTGGCCTCCCTGGGGATCGGCGGGCTGGCCATCGCCCTGGCCGCCAAGGACACCCTGTCCAACATTTTCGGTTCGCTGATGATCATTCTCGACCGCCCCTTTCATATCGGCGACTGGATCAAGGCGGGAGACATGGAAGGAACGGTAGAAGAAGTGGGCTTTCGCTCCACCCGGATCCGGACCTTCGCCAAAACCCTGATTACCGTTCCCAACAATAAAATCGCCGACATGCCCCTGAACAATTTCAGCCGCATGCCCAAACGCCGCATCAAGCTCACCATCGGTGTCAGCTATGAAACCCGTCCGGATCAACTCCGGGCCGCCGTTGCCGGCATCCGCCAGATGCTGCAAAATCATCCCGCCATCGATCAAAAATTCATGCTGGTACACTTTACCGATTTTGGCGAATCCTCCCTCGATATTCTGGTTTACTGCTTCACCATCACCACCGTCTGGGGCCGATACCTCGAAGCCCGCGAGGACGTCGGTCTGAAGATCATGGAACTTCTGGAACAACTGGGCATCAGCATCGCCTTCCCAAGCCGCAGTGTCTATCTGCGNNNNAAGCGGAGAACGAGTGCCCCGCAGAAGGATAGAGCACCCGCGCAGGCTTTGTAAAAAGTTGTGGATTCTGGGGCAGAAAACGGCGCAACGGCACCCCGGGAGGGAAGATCACCGATTTTGCATCCGCGGCTTGCAACCATAAAATCGCGGAAGGCTTTTCAGCAACGGGCCAAGCCGGATCAGGCAATGGTAATTTCGATCTGACGTGACTTGCGCGAACCCTTTTTCGGCAGTACGATGCGGAGGATGCCCTTGTCGCAATGGGCGCTGACACGGTTGGAATCAATCTCGGGCGGCAAGGAAAAAACCCGCCTGAATCTGCCGTAATGGCCTTCGATTCGTCGATAATTCTGCGTTTCCCCTCCCCGCTCCAAATGACGTACGCCCTGAACAACCAGATTATGCGCCTCGATCTGGACATCCATGTCCTCCTGATCAACATCCGGCACTTCCACTCTGACCACGACTTCGTCATCATTCTCATAAATATCCGCGGGCGGCTGCCAGCCGGGCTCGAAAATATCCTCTCCGGCGCGATTTCTTCCCCTTTCCAACACCCGATCCATATGCTCCTGCATGGCTTTCAGCTCACGCCATAAATCCCCTGTCACCATGGTCATCGCCCTTCTCCTCGAAAAAAATCCGTCCGGACCGGTTGCGGCGCAACCTTGCGTAAATAATACGGATTAATTACCGACCTTGCAATCACCTCCTACCATGGGGGATCCTTTCGATTAATTAGCAACAATTACTATTGGCAGAAGGGTCATAACAATGTTATAAATCGCACTGTTATAAAATACAAATTAGAAAATCAAGATTGGAATAGATTCGAAATGCGGCAAGGAGGCATCGGACTATGGAAGCGCAAATCCGCGAGCTGTTTCGGCAATGGGGAAATGACGATGAAAAGCTTTCCGACGGCATTGAAGAGCTGGCCCTGCGGCTGGGTCCTGCCGTCTATCAGGAGACCCTGTTTCAACTGACGTCGAAAGCCTACGATCCGGAAACCGCCCACCGCCACTGGCAGGGAGCCCTGCGGCATCGGGCTCGGCTGTTTCCGGAAAGCACTCCCGCCACCGGGCTGCGGCCGGCCCTGCTCGACTATTTTCACTCCGTCGCCCAGGAAATGAAGGACCCGCGTATTGTCGAAGCCGGCCACCTGGAACATATCCGCCTGGCTTCCATTACCGATGGGCTGACCGGTCTTTACAACCAGTCCTATTTCAAGGTCCAGCTTGAAATGCGACCGTTGCGGACATCTGAGCGGGGATTTTGCCCTGAAACAGATCGCCGAACTCTTCAAACTGAATCTGCGTCCGGGGGACATCGCCTGTCGCTACGGGGGCGAGGAATTCGCCCTGCTGCTGTACCGGGCAAAACTCCATGAAGCCTATGAACTGGCCGAAGGTTTCCGAAAAGTGGTCGAGGAAACCACCTTTCCCGGACAGGAGTTGCTGGACCAGCACAATTTGACCATCAGCGGCGGCATCGCCGTCTTTCCGGACCATTCGACCTCGGCCTCCGACCTGCTCGCCCACGCCGACAAGGAACTGTACCACGCCAAGGAACAACGCAACTTCATCAGTCCGACCCCCAATGGTCAACGGCAGGAAATCCGCCACCAGCTGCAGTCCCTGGTCGAATTCTCCCTCAACCCGCATGACATCTTTCATCCCGCCCTGAGTTTCGACATCAGCAGCACCGGCCTTTCCTTCGGTTGCAGCCAGGGCCATATTCAGACCGGAACGATTCTGTGGATGCGCCTGCGGCAGCCTTTCTGGCCCACCAATTGGGAACTGCGCGGCACGGTGCGCAATATCCGGAAACAGAAAAACACCCCCATGGTCCGGGTGGGCCTCGAATTTGACGAGTGCCCGGAAAATATCTGGATCCTGCTGCCGGAGCGCCCGCAACCCTTCAAAACTTTGACGGAAACGCAGAGCGTTCCATCCGATTAAGCCGAAGCTCCGGACCGCCAAGAAAATTTTGCGTTTTTCTCCCTCACGCGGAAAATGGGGTATAATATGCTCCGTTGACAAGTCGCCATTCCTTGATCCACACCCAGGAGCTTTGCCATGTCCGCAACCGTCTATCTGGCCGACCTTCGGGCCGGCAGCCGGGAAAATCTCTTCGCCAAACTGGTCCGTCTGCTGGATCAGGCCGGGATCACGCAAATCATCCGGCAGGATGAACTGACCGCCGTCAAGATTCATTTCGGGGAAAAGGGCGGCCACGCCTATATCCGGCCGGTTTTCATCCGCTGCATTGTCGACCAGGTCAAACAACTGGGCGGCAAACCCTTTCTCACCGACTCCTGCACCCTCTACCCCGGCGAACGCAAAGAAGCGGTCTCGGCCATCTGTTGCGGCATCGAAAACGGATTCGCCTATGCCGTAGCCGGAGCCCCGCTGATCATGTGTGACGGCCTGCGCGGCCATTCTTCCCGCCGCGTCCCCGTGGCCGGCGACCTCCTCGAAACCGCCGACATCGGTGGAGAGATCCTGGAAGCGGACGCTTTAATTACGGTTTCCCATTTTAAGTGCCACGAGTTGACGGGCTTCGGCGGGGCCTTGAAGAATCTCGGCATGGGCTGCTCGAGTCGCGAAGGCAAACTGGAACAGCATTCCACCCTTGCTCCGGAAATCCTTGAAGAACGCTGTGTCGGTTGCGGCATCTGTCTGCGGGCCTGCAGCCATCAGGCCATCGCCCTCAGCCAGGGCAAAGCCCGGCTCGATTCCCAACGTTGTGTCGGCTGCGGCCGCTGCATCAGTGTTTGTGAAGTCCGGGCGATCGTCAACTTCGTCACCCAGGTTTCCCCTGCCTGTGACTGTTACGGTCATTCCGATGCGGCCATCGTTCCGGATCTGGGCATTCTGGCCTCGACCGACCCCGTCGCCCTCGACCAGGCCTGCGTCGATCTGGTCAATCAGGCCCAGGGACTGCCCGATACCGCCCTGAGCAGTGGCCATGAACCCGGCGGCGACAAGTTTCGCGGGGTGCACCCTGAAATCGACTGGACCATCACCCTCGCTCATGCCGAAAAAATCGGTATCGGCACCCGTCGGTACGTCCTGACCAGACTACAGCCACAAGGACCCGGCTGGTAGTCCACACCGGCCGGAGCAAGGAGCGAAATGACATGGAAATCACCTTTCCCGGCGGAGTCGCCGTTGAAGCCTGTCATGACTCTTTCCGCATCCTCACCGACCAGCCCGGCGAAAACGGCGGCACCCCCTCGGCGCCCTCGCCGCTTCTGCTGCTTATCGCCTCCGTGGGAACCTGCGCCGGGCTTAATGCTCTCAGATTCTGTCAGCAGCGACAAATCCCCACGGACGGTTTAAACCTGCAACTGGACTGGGAACGGGACGAGGTCAGCCGACAGTTGACTCGGATCAACCTGCGGTTAACCTTGCCTCGGGATTTTCCCGAAAAATATCAGCAGGCGATCTTACATGCCATGGATCAATGCACGGTTAAACGCGCCCTGCTCACCCCCCCGCAGTTTTCCATGACCGTCCGCTGACGCCATACCGGCTACAACTCCGGATATGCCTCGGGCGCAGACGTTGCCGTCATGGAACACTCGACCGCCAAATCCGCCAACAAGGCCTCGGCATCCCGACAGCGGGAGCAGGGAAAAGCGATTTCAACCAGAGCGGCTCGATTATCCAGGGTACGGACAAAGGCCAGACCATCGTAACTTTCCAGGATGAATCGCAGGTAGCCGATTTCAGCCGGCGGCAACTGAAAAAATCTTTTCATCAACGGGTGCATTTTTTCGCCGATATGATAAAATATCCCTTACTGTTCTTGAAAATGTATACAATATACAAAAGAAGTGTCAAACGGGATAAATTTTCTTGACGGAAGACTCAAACATCGTTACTCTCAGACGCAAAACTCAGTCAGATTGAAATGATCATTGCCGTTCCAAAAGAGATAAAAACCCGAGAATATCGGGTTGGAATGACGCCATCCGGGGTGCGAACCCTGTTTGAAGATGGTCATCAGATTTTACTCGAAACCGGCGCCGGGCTCGGTAGCGGCATCACCGACGAACAGTACCGGGCAGTGGGCGCCGAGCTGGTCGATTCGGCCACGGAACTTTATGCCAGAGCGGAACTGATCGTCAAGGTCAAAGAGCCGCGGCCAGCAGAATATGAGCTGTTGCGACGGGGGCAGGTGTTGTTCACTTACCTGCATCTCGCGCCGGCGCCGGAGTTGACCCGGGCGCTCCTCGAACGTCAGGTCACCGGCACCGCCTACGAAACCGTTCAGTCCCTCGACGGCTCCCTGCCGCTGCTGCATCCCATGAGCGAAGTGGCCGGACGGATGGCGGTGCAGGTCGGAGCCTATTTCCTGCAGAAGGAAAACGGCGGCAAAGGGGTGCTGCTCGGAGGCGCGCCGGGGGTTCGGCCCGGCAAGATCGTCATTCTCGGTGGTGGTACCGTCGGCAGCAATGCCTTGAGGATTGCGGTCGGTGTGGGTGCTGATGTCACGGTCATCGATCTCGACTCCCGCAGACTGAGAGCCCTCGATGATCATTACGGCAATCGTATCCACACCCTGATCAGCAACGCCCAGAATATCGAGGCTGAGGTTCGGCGTGCCGACCTTCTGATTGGGGCGGTGCTTATCACGGGAGCGCGGGCGCCGCTGTTGGTAAAACGGGAGCGGCTCAAAGAAATGGAACCGGGCAGTGTTATCGTCGACGTCGCGGTCGATCAGGGCGGATGCGTGGAGACCATCCATCCGACCACCCACGACGCCCCGGTTTATACGGTAGACGAGGTGCTCCATTACGGCGTTGCCAACATGCCGGGAGCGGTCAGCCGAACCAGCACCTACGCTCTGACCAACGTCACGCTCCCCTATGTCCGCCGCATCGCGGCCCAGGGGTTGAGCAAAGCGGCTGCAGCAGACGAGGCCCTACGTCGGGGAATCAACACCTTCGACGGAGCCCTCTGCAACCAGGCGGTCGCCGCGGCCCAGGATCTGTCCTGGCAGCCCTGGCCCCTTTAGCCGCTTAAAACATAGCCAAAATTTTCTCGCAATATCTCGTTTCCAGCCTAAAAGCCTCCTCCAGAGTCGGCTGACCCCACGAACCCGCTTTATTCATGAAGACCGCTGCGGGCACCGTCCCAACAGGAAGCTACGATGAAGCGGCATAGGTATCGAGCAGGTAGCGGGCAATACTGCGCCTGGGAGGAAGGGGCGGCAATTGGTCGATGGGAAACCAGCGCACATCCTCCAGCTCCTTGGTTTCCACGACAATATCGCCATCGAGATAATCAGCCAAGAAACCCGCCATGATTTGACTGGGGAAGGGCCAACTCTGGCTCCCCACATAGCGAATATTCTGCACAAGGATCCCGGTTTCCTCCCTGACTTCACGCAGAACCGCCTCTTCCAGACACTCTCCCTGGTCCAAAAAGCCCGCGACCAGACCATAACGTCCATCCAGCCATTCCGACTTGCGCACCAGCAGCAGTTCATCGCCACGTCGCACCAACACAATGACACAGGGATGAATGTGGGGGAAATGGGCCGCACCGCAGGCAGAACATTTTCGTCCCGTTTCCCCGGTAATCTTCGCCAAACCTCCGCCACAGCGGCTGCACCAGCGGCTATTTCGCTCCCAGTGCAGCACCTGCGCGGCCAAAGCCCCCAGGGACAACAACTCCAACGACAGGGCCGGCACGTAAGTCTGCAGGTGTTCGGCCATCCATCCCCTTGGCAGCTTAAACTCCTGCGGGACCGGCAATACCCGACAGGGCTGCCCCTGCCAGCGTCCGAAATAAACCGCCCCTTCCTCAGTTAAACCGTCGGGCAAAACAGCGACCGGCAGAGCCGGATCCTGCACCAGCAATTCGGAACCGCGCAGCAATAACCAGACCCCGGCTCCGCCGGGATCGGCGGCGCAAAATTCCGGGGCAAACAGCCGCCGGATCGACTCGTGATTGAAGGGCAGATGCAAAGGCGAGGGATAATAATCGGGCAAAGGAGACATGCCGTTTCCTTTCTTGATTCAGAATCCACCCTGGCGCTGCTGCCAGAGCAACAGGGCCAACTGGGTTTTGCCGTCGGGAATCTGTCCGGCGGCCACCAAGGACAGAGCCTCCGCCAGCGATACCGTCATTATTTCAATAAACTCGTCCGGCTCCGGAGTCCGGGGGACGACGCGCAAGCCACGGGCGACATAGAGATGAATCCGCTCGTTGCAAAAACCGACGGCCGGAAGCATGTCCCCCAGCTTATCCAACGTTTCGGCACAATAACCAACCTCTTCCGCCAGTTCCCGGCGCACGCAGCCTTCGAAGGTCTCTCCCGGCTCCAGCCGCCCCGCCGGAATTTCCACCACCATACCATTAAAGGCGGGCCGGAATTGCCGGATCAATACCACCCTGCCATCGTCAAGTACCGGCAGCACCGCGGCTCCGCCGGGATGATGGATGACTTCGAACTCGGCCCGCCGACCGTCGGGCAATTGATGCTCTTCCAGCGTCAGAGTGAGAACGCGACCATTAAAAAGTTTTCTGGAATGAATTTTCATCGGCGAAACATATCAGTTGCAAAACCTGGCAGCAAGGGGAATATCCAAATTCTTACGAACCGGGCAGAATCATGCTCAGCTCCCCGGCGACAGCTCGAAAACGCATGGGCAACGGACCGCAGGGATCCCCATCGAGCTGCACCCGCCCCCTCGCACCACTCACGGTTAAATCACGCGCCTTGAAAAGAACCGCGCCGGCGGGCTCAAGCCAACGTCCCCCCCGGGACAACAGACAGACTTCGAAGGCATCCTCGGTCAAACTCGCCCCGGGAGTGAGGGAAAAACGACCGCCATAGAGTCGCCCGTTACCGATAATCGCGCCAAATCCGGTCATTTTCCGGCCATCTTCCAGAATCAGCTCGATGGCTGCCGGCGGGTTTTGCCAAAACCTCCGCCAGGCGCTGACCGCATAGGCGAGCTTTCCCCAGCGCCGTTTAAGTCCCAAATCGACCCCATGCACCACCTCGGCATCAAAACCGATCCCGGCCATGAGTAAAAAACGCTGTTCATCGGCCCGGCCGAGACAGATGGAGGTTGGCACCCCATGCAGGGCAATACGACAGGCGGCCTCGACATCGACGGGGATCCCCACTTCCAGGGCAAAGACATTGGTCGTTCCCAGCGGCACAAAAGCCAGCGGAATCGAGGACGGGACCAAACCGTTGATGACCTCGTTGAGGGTGCCGTCACCGCCGGCGACGACCAGCCGATCAAAACCGCCCGCTTTTGCTGCGACGGCGGCCCGAGCGGCGTCACCCCGGGCCGAGGTTAAAAAGGTTTCCACCTGTGCGCCCCGTTCGGCCAAACAGGACTCGACCCGACGAATCTTTGCCAGAGCATCCCCGCCGGCAACGGGATTGGCGATCAATTTGATCCGACGGCACAGCGGCTCAACCTCATTCATAAAATCACCGTCTTTCACAATAAACCGAAGTTTGGAGTTTCGTGATCGTTAAAAATTTGCGATAAAATCGGATTATCGCCCAACAACCGTCGTGCAGATTCGGGAACAGCGTCTGGGCAATGCTGAAAAAGATTGGACGAATCGCCCTAATTCCATGGCATTGAATCAGAAAAAATCACCGTGACAACTTCGGCCGCCTCCAGTGACAGCGTTTTCATCGCCTGCCAGCAGATCCTGCAACAGGACGGTTCGGTTTTCTCCATACAATGGCTGGATCTTCCCCCAGCCCTTGCCGCCGAATTGTCTTCTGACATACTGCTGCAAAAATACCTGGCGCATATCCGAAGGATCACCGGCACCCTGGTTCGTCCGACACAACTCGACAAAACGGTGGAATTCCGGCTCTGGCGCAGCCGCGTGACACTGCTGCGTTTTCACCTTGGCAAAACGGACGCCGCAGCCCTGACCCTGCACATCACCGGCGGAATCCTGGTTCAACCCGGCTGCCGCCGGCTGGGACAGCTGACGCTCAGCTGTGAACCCCGTAACGCTGGGACGCGTATCAGCCTGTGCCTTTCCGGCTATTATCCCCGCCTGCTCGGCGGCCGCAACCCCGGCCCGATGGCCAAGTGGTGCTACCGCCTGACCCAGGCAACGATCCACAAACTCGTCACGGTTCGTTTTCTGGTCCGCCTCCACCGGGAACGCGCCGAAAAGAAGATCCCCTATCGGCTGATCCGGGTCCGGATCCGCGACGGGGAACCTCTGTAACCGCTCAGCGTGACAATCCCGAACCGTCCCTTCAGGCCCCCTGCCGCTGCCGCCGCAAGATATCGCCAACCCGGGCGCCATCGGGAAGTTCCAGAAGAATTTGCGCGTTGGGTTGAGCAACCCTCAGAGCGTCCCCGTCGGCACTTTCCATGCCGCCGACGGAAAAACCTGCCTGCCGCATCTGCGGTCCGATCAATTCCAGGGCTTCTCCCGGGAAAAAGCGATTGCGCGCTTCGATCAGGGCCCGGCCATCGGGTCGCAGTTCCCGCACCACGCCGACAAAGTCGTGACTGCGCCGATACTTGGCGTCTCCGGTATGGACCAGGGCCTCCCGCCGGCCGGATAAAAAACCGCTGTCATAGGGGCGATGGCTGACCTTTTCCAGTTCCTCGCGCCAGCGGGGATCGAAGCGGTAAGCGTCCGGATCCGCCAGATAGCGATCCAGCGCCGCCCGGTAAACCCGGGTCACCCCCGCGAGATAATAGAGGGTCTTCATGCGCCCCTCGATTTTCAGGCTGCGCACACCGGCCTGAAGCAACTGCGGCAGGTACTCTATCAGACAGAGATCGCGACTGTTCAACAGATAACTGCCGCGCGCATCTTCCTCCAGGGGGAAATATTCGCCGGGCCGGGTTTCCTCGACCAGGGCATATTTCCAGCGGCAGGGCTGGGTGCAGGCACCCTGATTGGCGCTGCGTCCGGTCAGGGCCGCGGACAACAGACAGCGCCCCGAATAGGCGACGCAGAGGGCGCCATGAACGAAAACCTCCAGCTCCATCCCGGTATCCCGATGAATCACCCGGATATCCTCGAGACTCAATTCCCGCGCCAGATTGATTCGACGCACACCGGCTTCGGCCCAGAAGCGAACCGCTTCGGCATTGGTGGTATTGGCCTGGGTCGACAGGTGAACTTCCCGGTCCGGATCAACCTGTCGCACTACCCGCAACACCCCCGGGTCCGAAACGATGTAGGCATCCAGATCGAGGTCCCTGAGCTGTTCCAGATAATCGACAAAGGCCGGCATATCCCCCGGTTTGAGATAGGCATTGAGGGTCAGATAAAGACGCTTGTTGCGGACGCCGGCCAGCGCCCGGGCACGAGCCAGTTCCGTCAGGTCGAAATTCCCGGCCAGCGCCCGCAGACTGAATTGTTCACCGCCGAGATATGCCGCGTCGGCACCGTAGTCAAAAGCGATACGTAATTTCTCCAGATCGCCGGCCGGCGCCAGAAGTTCAGGAAGGTGCATATGGTTT
>JARRKW010000373.1:0-2730 GCA_037387645.1 Desulfuromonadaceae bacterium | reverse complement strand
CCCCCTCTCCTCGTGCTGAATTGAGCGGTCCACGGATTGCCACCCTCATCGGCGGTACGCCCTTCACCCCGCCGCAACCGGCCGAGAGAACCACTCCACCGGTACCGCAGCCGGACGAGAATCAGACTGAGGGCCCGACCGTGGCCGCCACCATCCCGCCGGAAACTCCGGCGGCCTCGTTAACACCGAAGGCACCGGTTGCCGCGCCGCCCCCGGCGACGACGGCGCCGGCTGAGGAGCTACCGCTGTTTAAACAGCTGGAACAGACCGTTGCCCTTCGGGCCGACAGCCATGCCGCCTACCTGCGCTTTTCCCACAGCCTGGGTCAGGCCATGAGCGAAAACCTCACCCTGCAACTGAGTCTACTGCAACAGCTGCTGGCCAGCGGCCAACCCCTGCCGGCGGACTGGCAGCCCCCGTCGCTGCCGGATCCAGCTCTGCGGACACCGCCCCAGGTTCCAGTTCCGCCGTCCCCGGCGGCCAGCCAAGTTCAATTTGACCGGTCCATGTGCATGGAGTTCGCCGTCGGCTCCATCGCCAAAATGCTCGGCCCCGAATTTGCCGAGGTGGACAGTTTCCCGACCCGGGTCCGCCTGCCGGATGAACCGCTGATGCTGGTGGACCGGATTATCCGAGTCGAAGGCGAAGCCCGTTCCATGACCCAGGGGCGGGTGATCACGGAACACGACGTCCATGCCGGGCGCTGGTATCTGGACGGGGGACGTATTCCCACCTGCGTGGCCGTCGAGGCCGGTCAGGCCGACCTGTTCCTGTCCGGCTATCTGGGCATCGACTTCATCACCCGCGGCCAAGCGGTCTACCGCCTGCTCGACGCCGTGGTGACCTTCCACCGTCCCCTGCCGGTGGTGGGAGATGTAATCCACTACGATATCCGCATCGAGCGTTTTTTCCGTCAGGATCAGACCTACCTGTTCCGCTTCAATTTCGAGGGAACGGTCAACGGCCAGCCGCTGCTGTCCATGAAAAACGGCTGCGCCGGCTTCTTCACCGCCGAAGAACTGGCGGCCGGCCAGGGCATTGTTCACACCAAACTCGATCTCATGCCGCAACCGGGACGACTGCCGGACGATTGGCGTCCGTTGGCGCCCATGGCCGTGGAAGCCTATGACTCGACCCAGGTCAACGCCATCTATCGCGGTGATCTCGGCGCTGCCTTCGGCGGTCCCTTTACCCGGCTTCCCATCCAGCGCCCCTATACCCTGCCCGGCGGTCTGCTCAAACTGGTGGACCGGGTCATCGAACTCGATCCCAAGGGGGGGCGTTACGGCCTCGGCCAGATTCGCGCCGAAATGGACATTAGCCCCGACGCCTGGTTTCTCACCTGCCATTTCGTCGACGACAGGGTTATGCCCGGCACCCTCATGTACGAGTGCTGCATGCATACCCTGCGCATCTACCTGCTGCGCCTCGGCTGGATCGGCGCCGAGGGCCAAACCTGGTGCGAACCGGTCCCCGGTGTGGACAGCGGCCTCAAATGTCGCGGCCAGGTCATCGAATCGACCCGCACCGTCACCTACCAGGTCAGCATCAAGGAACTCGGGTACGGACCCGAACCCTTCGCCATTGTCGACGCCCTGATGTATGCCGACGGCAAACCGATTGTGGAAATTTCCAATATGTCCATGCGCCTGGCCGGCTTGAACCGGGAGTTGGTGGAAGGCCTCTGGCTCGATTCCGTCGCCATCGACGCGTCTGTTCCACCGGCTTCCGGCAAACGGGCACTCTATGACAGCGACCGGATTCTGGCCTTTTCCAACGGCAATCCCTCCGCAGCCTTCGGCGAGCCCTACCGTATCTTCGACAGCGAACGAAAGATCGCCCGCCTGCCCGGCCCGCCCTTCCAGTTCCTCGATCGCATCACCGAAATCAACGGCGAACCCTGGAAGCTGGTGACCGGCGTCACCATCGAGGCGCAGTACGACGTCACCGCCGATGACTGGTATTTCGACGCCGGACGGCAGCCGGAGATGCCCTTCGCCGTACTGCTCGAAACCGGCCTGCAACCCTGTGGCTGGCTGGCGGCCTACCTCGGCAGCGCCCTGACCAGCTCCGTCGATCTGCGCTTCCGCAACCTGGACGGCAACGCCGTCCAGCACCGCCCGCTCACCCCGCAATCGGGCACCCTGACCACGGCAGTCGAAATCACCCGCATTTCCAGCAGCGGCGGCATGATCATTCAGGCCTACAATTTTGAAATCCGCGATGCTCAGGGACCGGTCTATAGCGGCGATACCGTTTTCGGTTTCTTCTCCGCCGCCTCCCTGGCGCAACAGGTCGGAGTACGGGACGCCAAGCCTTATCAACCGAGTGAACTTGAAATCGCCCGGGCCGAGCACTTTCCCTATCCGGAAGGGGCGCCCTTCCCCGAAAAGAAACTGCGCATGATCGATTCCATCGACCTCTTTGTCGCTGACGGTGGCCCCCAGGGACTCGGCTTCATCCGCGGCAGCAAACGGGTCGATCCCGAGGAATGGTTCTTCAAGGCCCACTTCTACCAGGACCCGGTCTGCCCCGGCTCCCTCGGCCTGGAATCCTTCCTGCAGCTGCTCAAGGTAATGGCCCAACGCCGCTGGGGCGGCAACGCCGAAACCCGCTTTGAAACCGTTGCCTTGGGGCAAAGGCACCAGTGGAACTACCGGGGCCAGATTATTCCCAGCAATCAGGCGGGGATGATCCGGTCTGGCTGGGCGATGTCGGAACCGGTCTGCG
>JARRKW010000372.1:0-3407 GCA_037387645.1 Desulfuromonadaceae bacterium | reverse complement strand
CCCGGCGGCTGCTGGAACGGCGGTGGGCGGAATACCGCATTGGATAAAAATATTCACCGGGAGGGAGTGCCATCATGACCATTGCCTGGGATCCCAGTTATGCCATCGGTTATCCGCAGATCGATACCCAGCATCAGGAGTTGTTCTATCGCTTCAATGCCCTGATTCAGGCCTGTCGGCAGAAACAGGGGCGGGAGGAAATTGTTCGCCTGTTCAAGTTTCTGGATCATTATGTGGAAGAGCATTTCAGCGCCGAACAGTCTTTAATGGCGGCCCACAACTACCCGGAGCAGGACAGCCATATACAACAGCACCAGGATTTTATCCAGCAACTGGCCGGTTGGCAGGGCAAAATGCAGCAGGACGGCGTCTCTTTCGATCTGCTGGTGGAAACCAACGAGGCCCTGCTTTCCTGGCTGATTCGACATATTCGCAGCATTGATCGCAAGCTGGGAATTTATCTGAACAATCGGCAGACATGACCCAGACTCCCCTGGAAACGCTGCGAGAGGTTTTTGGTTACCGCGCCTTTCGCCCCCAGCAGCAAGAGATTATCGAAGGGCTGATCGCCGGCCGGGATGCCTTTGTGCTGATGCCGACCGGGGGTGGAAAATCCCTCTGTTATCAGATTCCGGCCCTGCACCGGGACGGGGTCGGCATAGTCGTATCATGATTTCTTGGACCGTCTCAAGGAGATTCCCATTGCCCTGTTCGCCATTGACGAGGCCCACTGTATTTCTCAATGGGGGCATGATTTTCGCCCCGAATATATTCAATTGGGCTGCCTGCGGCGGCATGTCCCCGGGGTGCCGTTGATCGCCCTGACCGCGACAGCCGATTCCCAGACCCGTGGTGACATCCTCAATCGTCTCGATTTGCACCAGGCTGTCTGCCATATCGCCAGCTTTGATCGTCCCAACATCCGCTATCTGGTGGTCGAAAAGCACAGGCCCGCCGCGCAGCTCCTCGCTTTTCTGCAGCAGCATCCGGACGAAGCCGGCATCGTTTACGCTCTGTCGCGCAAACGGGTGGAAGAGGTGGCGGCGCGGTTGGAAGAGGAGGGCCTCAAGGCGGCACCCTATCACGCCGGCCTGCCCGATGACGAACGGCGGCGGGTGCAGGAGGCTTTTCAGCGCGACGAGCTGCAGGTGGTGGTGGCCACCGTGGCCTTCGGCATGGGGATCGACAAGCCCAATGTCCGGTTTGTGGTCCATTATGATATGCCGAAAAATATTGAAAGTTATTATCAGGAAACCGGTCGTGCCGGTCGTGACGGTTTGGCGGCCGAAGCCTTGCTGTTGTTTGGTCACGGCGATATGGCCCTCGCCCGGGGATTGATCGAAAAAGGCGGCAATCCGGAACAGAATCGGATCGAACTGCACAAGCTCAACGCCATGGCCGGTTTTGCCGAAGCCCAGAACTGCCGCCGCCGGGTCTTGCTCGGTTATTTCGGGGAACGGCTCGATGAGGATTGCGGCAACTGCGACGTCTGTCTCCAGCCGCCGGAAACCTACGATGCCACGGAGGATGCCCGCAAGGCCCTTTCCTGTGTCTTTCGCGTCGGCCAACGTTTCGGGACCGGTCATGTTATTGACGTTTTGCGCGGCAGTCAGAATCAGCGGTTGCTCGATCTGGGGCACGACCGTCTGTCGACCTACGGCATCGGGTCGGAAAAAAGTCGCGAGGATTGGGGGGGCTTGTTGAGGCAGTTGATTCATCTTGGTTATCTGCGTCAGGATGTGGCCAACTATTCCATCCTCAAACTCACTGAACAGGCACGCCCCCTGTTGCGTGGGGAACAGCCCCTGATGTTGCCCAGGCCGCGCATCAAGGTTCGGGCGCAGAAAAAGGTCGGGCGGCGCAAAATCGGCGATTTCGATTATGACGAGGAGCTGTTTCAGGCCCTTCGGGGAGTCCGTAAACGTTTGGCCGAACAGGCCGGGGTTCCTCCCTTTGTCGTTTGCGGTGATGCCACCCTGGCAGAGATGGCGGAATCTCGACCCACTGACACGACGTCCTTATTGCAGATCTCCGGTGTCGGTAAACACAAGGCCGCCCGTTATGGGGCCGAATTTATAGAAGAAATCATCGGTTTTATGTGTCGCTGAGGTCCTGCCGGATTGCTGACAGGGACAGTTGAAGGGTGGATTTTGTTTTGGCATAATAAATGCTGTCAACATTAGGGTCATCAAACCCCTGCAAGGAGCAAATACATGTTTGCCTCTCAGCCTTCTTTCGTCATGTACGATGAAGAATTCAAACAAATCAACATTGTTATCGAGCGGCTGTTGCGCGAGTCCAATTCCAAGGTCATTTTTCTGGTCGATAAGAATGGACAGTTGATCGCTTCGGTCGGTGACACGGAACGCATCGATACAACCAGTCTGGCTTCATTGACGGCCGGCAATATCGCCGCCACCGGTGGTTTGGCCAAGTTGATCGGTGAAAAGGAGTTCTCCATCCTCTTTCACGAAGGGGAAAAGGACAATCTGCATATTTCGATTGTCGGCGGTCGAGTCATTCTGGTGGTTATTTTTGACCAACGCAGTTCCCTCGGATTGGTCCGACTGAGAGTCAAAAAAGCCAGTGATGATCTGGCTCGGGTTTTTGTCGATTTGGCAAAAAAATCTGAGGAGACGGAGAAAGGGAACAGTGCAAGTCCTTTCGCCGAGATCACGGACGACGATATAGATAATCTCTTCGGGTAATGGGATAGGCTATGTCATTTATTAATTATGCATCACGGGAAATAAACTGTAAGATCGTTTACTATGGTCCCGGCCTCTGCGGCAAGACCACGAACCTGCAGTACATCTACCAGAAGACCGCGCCCGATGCCAAGGGGAAGATGATTTCCCTGGCCACGGAAAGCGAGCGCACCCTGTTCTTCGATTTTCTGCCCTTGGCTCTGGGTGAAATACGGGGTTTCAAAACCCGCTTTCATCTCTATACCGTGCCCGGCCAGGTTTTTTACGACGCCTCGCGGAAATTGATTCTCAAGGGTGTCGATGGGGTCGTCTTTGTGGCGGATGCTCAGGAAGAACGGCTTGACGCCAATGTTGAGAGCCTGGAGAATCTCAAGGACAACCTGGAGGAACAGGGCTACCAGCTGGAAACTCTGCCCTTTATCGTCCAGTACAACAAGGTTGATCTGCCCAATGTCACTCCCATCGAGGAGTTGCGCAGGTTGGTCAACCCCGGCGGCGTCCCCGATTTCACGGCTTGCGCCCTGACCGGCGAAGGGGTTTTCGAGACCCTCAAGGCGGTGGCCAAACAGATTCTGGTCGATCTGAAAAAAGGCACGCGATAAAAATTTAAAGAGTCGAAAAAGCCCTTGACAGGGTCGGGTCAATTGCGTATATTTCGGCCCTGTCAGCTTATTCCCCAATAGCTCAGTTGGTAGAGCG
>JARRKW010000371.1:0-2741 GCA_037387645.1 Desulfuromonadaceae bacterium | reverse complement strand
GCGGCCCGAGCTGCACCTGGAGCTGCTGGACGGTTTTGCCGCCGCCGAAACGCAGCGGGAGGTCTATGAGCAACTGTACGAGGAGACCAGGCTGCTCGAAGAGCGGTTGCAGCGTCTGGATGAGGCGGAGCGGGAGCGCCAACAACGCCTTGATTTCCTCGGTTTTCAAAGTCGTGAGCTGGCCGAAACGAACCTTCGCAGTGGCGAGGACGAGGAACTGGACGGAGAACGTCGGCTGTTGTTGCACGCCGAGCGTTTGGCCGGAGTCAGCGTTCAGGGGTACGATCTGCTCTATGGTGCGGATGGGGCGGTCTGCGAACGACTTGAAACGACGGCGGCCGGTCTGGAAGCCTTGACCCATATCGATCCGGCTTTTTCTCCCTGGATTGAAACCCTGCGCAGTGCCCTCTATGGCCTGGAAGATGTGGCCATACAACTGCGTGACTATGCCCAAAAGGTGCAGGTGGAACCCGGCAGATTGCAGGAGGTGGAAGAGCGTTTGGCGCAACTGGCCAATCTGAAGCGCAAATATGCGCCGACCATCGCTGAAATCATGGCTCTGCACCAGCGTATCGATGCGGAATTGGCGGAACTGGCCGACCTCGAATCCACGCGTGCGGAACTGAGCAAAACTTTGGGCCGGTCCCGGGAAAAACTGTTGCAGGCCGGTAAGGACTTGACTGCCCTGCGCCGTCAGGGGGGAGTCAAGCTGAAGCAGCGGGTTGAGGCCGAACTCGCCGGACTGGCCATGGAGCGGGCTCATTTCGAGATGCGCCTGGAACCCCTGGCCAAGGCGGGTCCGCGTGGTCTGGAAAAGGGGGAATTTTATCTGTCACCCAATCAGGGGGAAGAGCCGAAACCCCTGGCGCGAATCGCTTCGGGAGGGGAATTGTCAAGGATCATGTTGGCCCTTCAGAGCGCCGCGCCCCGGGTCGATACCATCCCGACCCGGGTTTTTGACGAAGTTGATGCCGGCATTGGGGGTGAGGCGGCCACTGCTGTCGGGGAAAAATTGCATCGTGTTGCCGAAGGATGGCAGATTATTTGCATAACTCATTTACCTCAGGTTGCTGCTTTTGCCGATGTGCACTATCGGGTTGAAAAGCAGGAGCGGCAGGGGCGTACCTTTACCGCCCTGGTTCGACTTACGGATGAAGAGCGCATTCGTGAAATGGCCCGGATGCTGGGGGGCGCCAAGATAACCGCGCGTGCCCTGGAACATGCCCGCGAACTGATCGGCGCGTCGAATCCGGGTTAGCCGATTGGAACCGTTGTACGTGACAAGCGGTTTCCGTCGCAGCTGTCAATGTTGTCAAGCGAGGAAGATTGTCCATGATCCGTAAAGCACGTATGACCGACGCCAGATCCATTCACGCGTTGTTGATCGGTTATGCCCAGGAAGGTCTTATGTTGTCCCGCTCCCTGGCCGATATTTATGAAGGCATTCGCGATTTCTATGTGTTCGATGTGGAGGATCAGGTGGTCGGTACCGTTTGCCTGCACATCTGCTGGTCCGACCTGGCCGAAGTCCGTTCCTTGGCTGTTGATGCCGCCCATGGCGGCAAGGGCATAGGGCGGCAGTTGGTCGAGGCCTGTTTGCAGGAAGCCCGCGGTCTCGGCATCGGTCGAGTCTTCGCCCTGACCTACAAACCGATATTTTTCGGCAAACTCGGCTTTCGGGAAATCGAAAAATCCGAGCTTCCGCATAAAATCTGGAGCGATTGTATTAAGTGTCCGAAGTTTCCCGAATGTGACGAAGTGGCCATGTGTATCGAATCCTAAACGGGGGTAATCCCGGTTGGGGGCGTAATAAGGCAAAAAGCTTGACAAATTGAGGCCTTTTCCTTTATTTTCAGACTAGTGTTTTAGATTTGTCAGCTTTCATGTTGACGGAGTTGCCAGGCGGAGGGTTGTTTGCCAGTAAAGAAATACACAGTACTTGTCATTCCGGAAGGATCCCATCAGGTCAGGCGGTTCGCGTTCACGCGGCGCTGGCTGAATCTGACGGTGCTGGTGGGCGTGGTTATTTTGACCGGTGCCTGCTGGCTTGGCCTGGGGTATTGCCGGATCAATCTTGATCGGTCCGAGTTGCTGCGCTTGAAGCAGGAATCCCGTATCCGACGCCAGGAATTGCAACTATTGACGACGAATCTGAATGATCTGCGTCAGGAACTCATGGTTCTGTCCCAGAACGACGCCAAGGTGCGGGTCATGGCGAAATTATCCAAGCCCAAGGCCGACGGATTGGCCGGCGTTGGCGGACCGGCGGAAGAAGATCCGGTGACGGAATTTTCTTCGTTGCAACGGCAGATTGATAAGATCATGCAGGACATCGATTTGCGGCGGACCAGCCAGGAGGAAATTCACGGTATTCTCAACGATGAACGTTCCCTGCTCGGCGCCAAGCCGAAGGGCTGGCCGACCAAGGGTTGGGTCTCCTCCGGCTTTGGCATGCGCAAGTCGCCTTTGTCGGGGCGGCGTAAAATGCATGAGGGGATCGATATCGCCGCTTATACCGGCACCCCGGTTTACGCCACGGCCGACGGGATTGTCAGTCGTGCTAAAACGGAACCCGGCTACGGTAAGATGGTGGTCATTGACCATGGCTATGGCTTCAAGACCATCTATGGTCATAACTCCAAGATCCATGTCAAGGTCGGGCAACGGGTCAGGCGAGGAGAAAAAATCGCCTCGGTCGGCAGCACCGGCAGTTCCACCGGATCCCACGTCCATTATGAGGT
>JARRKW010000370.1:0-3425 GCA_037387645.1 Desulfuromonadaceae bacterium | reverse complement strand
CCAGACCAGCAGCCGGGAACTGACGATGAGCAGGATCAATCCCGCCAGCAGCCAGAGCAGGGCCGTTCGCAGGGGCATAACCTTGTCGGACAACTCATCCAGGATCTCCCCGACCAGGGGATCCTCCTTGCTCCGCAATCCCTGGTAGATGGACCAGCCCATGAGAACAGTGAAAACCAGCAACAGCAGCCAGGCATCGGTGGAGGAAATAAGGCCGTCCCAGAGCTGACCCGCCGCCAACAGGGTAACCAGCAGCAGTATGGGAATTTCCTTATGCAGAACCTGGGAATGGACCGTAATGGGACAAACCAGGGCGGTGATGCCGATAATAAGGGCGATATTGGTGATATTGGACCCGTAGGCATTGCCGAGGGCCAGACCGGGATTGCCCTGCCAGGAGGAAATGGCCGAAACCACCATTTCCGGTGCCGAGGTGCCGAAACCGACTATCACCATGCCGATCAGCAGCGGCGGCATACCGGCATGCCGGGCCACGGCGGCGGCTCCTTCAACAAAACGATCGGCACTCCAGACCAGCAATGCCAAACCGCAGAGGATGGCGAACAGGTAAATCCACATGGAATTCAGCTCCACAACGTTATCCGGTTCCATTCCGGCAGCCACAGGGTTGCCGGCCCTGTTTCACAATGGGACAATAAAAATAGGCATAACAGAAATAGCCGACCTGATCATGTCGTTCCACGTCATCATAGAAGTTCTTGATGCCCGGCTGCCCGAAGCCAGCGCCAATCCGATGCTGGAAAAATTGCGTCAGAACAAACCCTGCATTAAGGTTCTCAATAAGAACGATCTGGCCGACCCCCAGGTAACCAAAGCCTGGGTCAAGCTTTTCAACAGTCGCTCCGGCATCCGCGCCCTGCCTCTGGATGCCCGCAAGCGCGCTGAGGTCGGCGCCATCATTTCCCAGTGTAAACGGTTGGCGCCTGAACGGGGCAAACCGGGCTACCCCCTGCGAGCCATGGTGGTTGGTATTCCCAATGTGGGCAAATCCACCCTGATCAATACCCTGGCCGGAAAACGCATCGCCCGTATCGGCGACCGGCCGGCCATTACCACCTGCACTCAGCAGGTCGATCTGCGTAACGGAATTCTGCTTTCGGATACCCCGGGATTGCTTTGGCCCAACCTGGAGGATCAGAATGGCGCTTATCGTTTAGCCACCAGCGGGGCCATCGGTGACAACGCCCTGGATTACCTTGAAGTCGCCCGCTTCGCCGCTGAATTCCTACTCCAGCATTATCCCGCACTCCTGCAGCAACGCTACAACCTGAATAACCTGCCGGAAAATCCAACGGCACTGCTCGAAGCGATCGGCCAACGCCGTGGATGCCTGGTTTCAGGAGGTGAAATTGATCTTCAGCGCGCGGCTGAAACCTTCATCCGTGAATTACGGGCCGGAAAAATCGGCCGGGTCAGCCTGGAAGAACCTTCATAAAAAGCTTTATATTTGAAATATAACTATACGATAAATAATATTTTTTGGAGAATTTATGATTGTCGATGTCTACGTGGGAAACATTTCGTTCAATGCGACCGAAGACGATGTGCGCAAGCTGTTTGAGGTAGCGGGCAAGGTGCGTTCCATCCACATGATCACCGATCACATCTCCGGCCAGTTCAAAGGCTGCGCCTTCGTCAAGATGGCCGACGTCAGCGTTCGCGAGGTCATCGACACTCTGGATGGAGCCCTGCTGCTCAATCGCCAGATCGAGGTATCGGAGGCGAGACCACAAAAACAACCTGGCGGTAAAACGCCCCCTCCCCGTCGCCCCCGCCAAGGAGGGAAAAAACCGACGGGAAACCGACGCTAGGACAAGGCCGCGAACAAAACAACCGCCCCCCCTGTTTCGCCATGGTTCCCGAAGCCACATCCTACATGCGTTCCAGGGTGTCGATACCGAGCAGGGCCAAGCCCTGTTGCAAGGTCCGGGCGGTGAGCCAGGACAGTTTCAGACGGCTCTGGCGGATTTCCTCATCTTCACAGGACAACACCGGACACTGCTGGTAAAATCCGGAAAAACTCCCGGACAGTTCATACAGATAGCCGCAGAGCAGATGTGGCCAGCCCTTTTCGGCCACCCGGTTCACCACTTCGGCGAACTGAATCAACTTTCCCGCCAGTTCCTGCTCGATCTCGTCCTCAAGCCGCACCTGCCCCTGCAATTGCCCGGGATCGATTTCCCCCCGGCGGAAGATGCTGGCAATACGGGTATAGGCATAGAGCAGATAGGGGGCGGTATTCCCCTCGAAACTGAGCATCTGATCAAAACTGAACACATAATCGCTGCTGCGGTTTTTGGACAGATCGGCGTACTTGACCGAAGCGATACCGACGACCCGGGCGATGGTGCGCAACTCTTCCTCGGACATTTCCGGATTCTTTTCCTTCACCAGGGCATAGGCGCGGTTTTCCGCCTCGTCCAACAGATCGACCAGCTTGGCGACGCCACCGGAACGGGTTTTGTAGGGCTTGCCGTCCTCTCCCATAACCGTGCCAAAGGCCATGTGTTCCAGACTAACCTCGGGGCTGGCAAAACCGGCCTGGCGGGCCACCGCGAACAGTTGCTGAAAATGCAGAGACTGGCGATGATCAACAAAATAAAGCACCCGATCCGCCTGTAACGTACCAAGACGATGACGGATAGCAGCCAGATCGGTGGTGGCGTAGAGATAACCGCCGTCCTTTTTCTGCACAATCATGGGCAGGGGTTCGTCGTCCTTCCCCTTGAACTCCTCCAGAAAGACGCAACGGGCGCCCTGATCCTCGGTCAGCAGACCGGTCGCAGCCAGATCCTGCACCACCCTGGGAAGATCCTCGTTGTAAGCGCTTTCTCCAACCACATCCTGACGGGTCAGGCACACATTCAGGCGATCATAGACCTGCTGGCAATGGGACAGAGAAAGATCCAGAAAATCATGCCAGAGCTGATTGCAATAGGCATCGCCCGATTGTAATTCGACCACCAGTTGGCGTGACCGGTCGGCGAATTCCGTGGATTCGTCAAAACGTTGCTTGGCGGCACGATAAAAGTTTTCCAGATCGGCCAGCTGCATGCGCACCTCGCCACCCCGGCGTTGCGTCTCCTCCATGTGGGCCAGCAGCATGCCGAACTGGGTTCCCCAATCACCAACATGATTCTGCCGGACAACCCGATGGCCGAGGAATTCCAGCACCCGGGAAACCGCGTCGCCGATAATGGTGGAGCGCAGGTGACCGACATGCATCTCCTTGGCCAGATTGGGTGAAGAATAGTCGACCACCACGGTTTGCGGCTGGGGGGTTGACGGTACCGCCAAGCGCTCATCGGTCAGGGAAAGTTCCACCTGCCGGGCCAGCCAGTCGGTATTCAGGAAAAAATTGATAAAGCCGGGACCGGCTATCTCAACCTTTAGAACCAGAGCTG
>JARRKW010000369.1:0-4721 GCA_037387645.1 Desulfuromonadaceae bacterium | reverse complement strand
TGCTCCGTTCCCTTTGGAAAACCGCTAAGGAAAGGGTAGGATAACTGTCCCCCATTTTTTTGACAAGGGGAAAACCGGCTTCTCCCAAAAGCAAAGGCAGCGTTAACGCTGCCTTTGCTTTTTAACCGGGATATCGCTATTCCCTTCTGTTAAATCGATCCTTTTTCCTCGACCTTCCGCCGGCGGCGGAAGGCGCCACGGCAACAGAACGAGGCGTTAAACCCTGTCAACCAAATCTGGCCGAATCGCCATTTCAGCAAGAAATTCCTATTCGGGAATGCGAATGGTCATGACCGGGATGGTCGACTTTCGCACCACCTTTTCCGCGGTGCTGCCGAAAAGCACATGATCGAGACCGGTGCGCCCGTGGGTTCCCATCAGGATCAAATCGGCGGAGTGGGTTTCGGCGGTTTTAATGATTTCGTCATAGGGGATGCCGGGAACCACAAAGGTTTCAAAATTGTTGAATCCCTTGATCTGCTGCTGACAGAATTTCTCCATCATCTTTTTCGCGCCGGCTTCGATTTCCTGCTCCAATTTTTCGAAGGAAATATGCGGCACGTAAAACCCGCGCAGGTCAACCGGCTCATTGATGACATGAATGATCAACAGCCGGGATTCGAATTTTTTAGCCAGGGAAAGAGCGTAGTCAAACGCATACTCGGAACTTTCCGAAAAATCAACCGCAAATAAAATGGTTTTGAATTCTTTCATATCCATTCTCCTGCGCTAAAAGGTTGAGGCATGGCAACAAACATCAGGGTTTGATAAAAACAGATCAACAGCTACCAGCAGCCCGTTTGAAGATTTTTTCCATGATGGTTTTCAACTCATCAAGCTTGATCGGCTTGTGCAGATATTCATAGGCGCCCAGACTCATCGCCTCGAGGTAGGTCTCGACCTCGCCGTGGGCGGTAATCATAATCACATGCACACTGGGATAATGCCGGTGGATTTCATGCAGGAAAACCATGCCGTTCATACGCGGCATTTTGATGTCGCTGATCACCAGATTGACCGGGTACTCACGCAAAAACTCCAGCGCTTCGTAACCGTCGGCAACACTCTCCACATCGTAACCTTCCTGGGAGAGCAGTTTGGCCAACCCGATCCGGGCATTTTCTTCGTCATCGACGATTAAAATCTTTTCCTTGCCCACCTGCAAAACGAACCTCCGCAATGGATATGCTGTCGCTTAAAATCTACCACAGAGCAACGTCCTGTCAAGCGCCCGACAACAACAAAAATCGATAAATTCCAATCACTTGCAAAAGCACACTAAAGAATTAAGGGAATTTTATCCCTGCCATAGGCCGATTAGGCGACGCACCAGCCGGAGAAAATCGGCGGAGCTGCGAATTCCGGCCTGCAAAACCTCCTGATGCTCCAGGGGAGAGGAGGAGAAACCCGCCGCTTTATTGGCGATAAGCGCCAGAGCGACCACTTCCATCCCCAGGTACTTTCCCATGATCGCTTCCGGGATCGTCGACATGGACACGGCATCGGCTCCCAGCCGTTGCAGCATGCGAATTTCAGCGGGGGTTTCATAGGAAGGACCCGGCAGCGCCGCCAGCACGCCCTGCCGCAATACCATTTCCTGTTGCCGGGCCCAGTCCTGTAATGGATCAAACAGGGCCCGATGGTAAAGACGGGAAAGATCGACAAAGGGATTGACCACCTCCCCCCGCAGCGGATTGTCTCCCAGCAGGTTGATGTGATCTGCGACAAACATGAAATCGCCGGGATTCAACGCCTCACTGATGCCGCCCGAGGCATTGGTCAGCAACAGACGGCGACACCCCAGAGCGTGGGCCAGGGTCACCGGGACCGTCACCTGGCGCGCGTCAAGCCCCTGGTAAAGATGATAGCGTCCCTGAAACAGCAGGATGTTCCAGCCCTGAAAACGTCCGCCCAGCAGACAACCGGCATGCCCTTCGATTTGGGCGGCCGGAAACCCGGGGATCTCCCGGTAATGCCCGAGCCGAGAACAACGGCAAGATCGAAATTATCGCGACCCAGACGGGAACCGAGCCCGGTCGCGTCGACCAGGGGAGACCGGCTCATGCTCAATCCTCCAGAAACCGCTTGACCCGCTCCAGCAGCTGCTCCGGCTTGAATGATTTACCGATGAAGCCATCCGCTCCCCCCCGGTAAGCCTCGCCGATCTCCTCTTCTTTACGAAATACACCGCTCATGGCCAGCAGTCGGATGGCGGACAGGTTCGCATCCTCGCGCACCTCCCGAATCAATTCATAGCCGTTTTTTTCCGGCAAATTCAAATCCAGCAGCACCAGATCCGGCCGTTCCCGCAGAATCAGCCGCAATCCCTCCACCCCGTCGGCAGCGGTAAAAAATTCCGCATCGATCGATTTGAGCAGATCCAGAATCATTTCCCGGAAAAAGGGCGAATCGTCGATAATCAACAGCTTTTTACGCGGTGTCGTGCCCGGGCTTGGAGGCGCCGGGGCCTTCTCACTAGCGCTTTTGCCTAGGGTTTGTTGCTCGATTTCGGCCAGATTGACCTGGAAGGCATGGCCGCAGCCGGGGCATTTCATTCGCACCACGGCCTTATTGATGCGGTTCGGGTCAAAAAGATACCGGGCTTTACATTGCGGGCAGGAAATTCGTGTCGTCATAATTTATGTTCCATCGAAGCAGAGGATTTGTTCAAACGCAACGGCCACGCAGAACACCTCCCAGGATCGTCCAGCCAGATCTGCCACAACATCGGTTGCGACACCTGCGGATATCCCGATGCGTCGTCAGGCCGGCGCCGAAACCGGGGGAATCGGTATCGCCCATGGTTTAATCCAACAGTTCCAGATAGCCTTTGGCCAACTTGCCTACCTCCGTGGTCGGTGCCAGCTGGAGCACCTCGGCAAAAGCGTTTTTCGCTTTTGCCTGCTCGCCGACTTTCATATAAGCCAGACCCAATTTGTAATGGGCATCAACATAGTTGGGAGCCACTTCGATCGCTTTTTCATAGGCGGCAACCGCCAGATCCCATTTTTCCAAGGCATAATAGGCTTCCCCCAGACGCAGATGAGCCACGGGGTAATTAATGTTTTTCTGGATGGCTTCCTGATAAGCGGCAATGGCGTCAAGGTAATTGCTTTTCTGAAAATAGGCGTAACCCACACCGGTTGAAGCCACCTCCGGCGTACCGAACAGTAAATTGTTGGCCGCCTGCCGGAAATAGGTAATCGCGTCGTCCCAACGCTTCATGTCAAGGTACAGAGCGGCCAGGTTGTTCTGGTATTCGGGATTATTCTTGCTCAGGGACAGAGCCTTCAGGTAGCTTTTTTCCGCCTCCGGGTAGGCCTTTTTATATTGATAGGCCTGGGCCAGAGCATTATAAAAATCGGGTCTTTGGGGATCCTGCTCGACAGCGAGCATAAATTCCTTGAGAGCGTCGGTGTACTGCTGCTGTTTCAGATGGGACAACCCATACATGTAATGAGCCGTCCCCTTGGATTGCTTCGGCTTCGGGTCAACACAGCCCGTAACCATCAGCAGGGCCGCCATAAGCCATATGACCGAACTATTATTCCATTTCATCCCGACCTCCTAAGCCGTAACCAGAAAATGCCCGAGTTTGCGGATAAAAAGCTGTCGACGTTCCTGGATCTCCCTGGCACTGGGACATGCCAGGGCGGCGGTTTCGGCGAGGGGCGCGGACGCTTCCGCTGGCACCGGGGCAACGGTGCCATGGAACAGGGACAAATCGTTCCAGCAAGCCAGCTTCTCCTGCGGCGACATCTGCTGGAAATCGATGGCATCCAGCACGAAACCGAGAGATTCGGCAAAACGGATCCCTTCATCCAGCAGACTTTTGGTTTGCGCGGCGGGAACTTCCCCCTGGGAATGGCGATAGAGAGCCAGTTTGCAACTCTTGCGCAAATGAAAAACGACCACGACCCGACCGCCTTTGCTACCGGCATAGGCACAAACCCAGACCGAAGCCTTTTGTGACGGCAGCCCCGGCAAAGCCACCTGGATATCCCCCATGGAGCGATGCAGACGCAAAATGCGCTCTACCGGAACATCCAGGTGTTCAGCACTCTTATCCCATTCAAACATGCAACCTCCTCCATCAGGGCAAACCACCGAAATCGGTCAGAAGCTTGAATTTGCGATAACGCTCCTCGACTTCGGCGAAATCCAGTCGCTGCAGACGATTCAAACTGAAATCCTCAACGGTAAAGGACGCCATGACACTGCCGAAAACGATGGCCTGGCGGATACTGGCATCGGACAGGTTACGGGTGGCGGCCAGATAGCCCATGAAGCCGCCGGCGAAGGTGTCGCCGGCGCCGGTGGGATCAAAAACCGTCTCCAGCGGATAGGCCGGTACGGTAAAGATGGAATGCTCCGTAAACATGATAACCCCGTATTCGCCTCGTTTGACCACCAGGGTTTTCGGCCCCATGGCCAAAATGGCCCGGGCCGCCTTGACCAGATTCGGTTCCCCCGCCAACTGCCGGGTTTCACCCTCGTTGATGATCAGCATATCGATATGGGCCAGGGTTTTCAGCAGGGCCTCTTGTTTACCCTCGATCCAGTAATTCATGGTGTCACAGGCCACCAGAGCCGGTTTGCGGACCTGTTTCAGCACCTCAAGCTGCAAAGTCGGATCGATATTGGCCAGAAACACGTATTCGGCCTCCTCATAACCGGCCGGCAGTTGCGGCCGGAAGGATTCGAATACGTTGAGCTGGGTG
>JARRKW010000368.1:0-2765 GCA_037387645.1 Desulfuromonadaceae bacterium | reverse complement strand
TGCCGCAGCAGTTCCCAGTCGATGCGGGGCCGGTAATAGAACCCTTCCCGATAGCCGGCCGAAACCAGGTGACAGAGATTGCGGTAACCGGTCAGATTCTTACAGAGCAGCACCAGATGATAGGAGGCTTCGGAAGATCCGCGGGCGTTGGTTTTATCGAAGCGGGAACCGGGGGCTACGTACACCTCGCAGCCGATGATCGGTTTGATGCCGGCCGCCGTCGCCTTGCTGTAGAACTCGATGGCCCCGAACATATTGCCGTGATCGGTCACCGCCACCGCCGGCATGCGCTGCTCCTTGACCCGCTGGATCAGGTCGGGAATCTTGATGGCGCCGTCGAGGAGGCTGTATTGACTGTGCAGATGCAGATGAACGAAATTGGCGTGTTCCATGAAAAACCAGTGCGGGAAAAAAGGGGCAACGGGTAGCGAAAAGGTCCGGGGAACGATGGATGCGTTACAGCACGGCGACGCCGCAACGGGCCAGCATAGTGGTCAGCTTGATCAGGGGCAGCCCGATCAGGGCGGTATAATCCTCGCCCTCCATCCGTTCCATCAGAGCGATGCCGAGCCCCTCGATTTTGAAGGAACCTGCGCAATCGACGGGGTTTTCCCGCTTCACATAGCGGGCGATCTGCTCCGCATTGAGTTTGCGCAGGGTCACGCTATAGGTCGCCACCTCGGTCTGCATCTGACCGGATTGACTGTCGAACAGCGCCAGCCCGGTATAGAAGGCATGACTGCGACCGGACATCTCCCGCAGCTGCAGACAGGCCGCCTCCACCGATCCGGGTTTGCCGAGAACCCGGTCCCGGCCATCGACGAAAACCTGATCGGAACCGATGATCAGGGCATCGGGATAACGCTCCGCCAGACTTTTGGCCTTGTGGGAAGCCAGATGTTTCACCAGCAGCTTCGGATCGATGTCCTGATCGATCTGTTCTTCGAACAGGGGCGCCGCCACCTGAAAAGGCAACCCGAGCTGCCGCAGCAGCTGCAAACGATAAGGACTGGTCGAGGCCAGCACAAGCGTACGCATGAAAAAGCTTCCCTTGGCAACAGAATTAAGGATCCACTCTTTTACCTCAGGGCCGGGGCAATTGCAAGCCCCTAGACCGGACCGGATTAATCCCCTCGCCCCGAAAGCCAAGGGCGCTTCAGGCCACCTGCCGCCAGATTGGCCTCCCTTCGGCGACCCGCCCCAGGACATTTCGTCCGGTGCGGACGCTTTTGGCCGGCAGAGACTCCGCTGAGGTTCCGGCGAGGGTTTCCGCCAGGCGCCGGGCGACTTCGCTCAGGGCCGCCGTCAACTGTTCCGGTTCCAGACCCTGGAGAAAATCCTGAAACGCCCGCGGTCGCAACCAGGCATCCAGAAAGGTTACCTCCACCTCGCCCGCCACTTCCAGCAGCACCTGCCCCTCATACTGTCCGTCACCGACCAATCCGGCCACTTCCGTCCGGGCTTTGCCCGCTGCGGTCCGACGCTCCAGCCGTTCCACCACAAAATAGAGGGCACTGCCGTTGTTTCCCGTCACCTCCAACCAGACCATACAACACCTCCGTCGCAAATTAGGTGGGTCATCCGTTGACTTACCAGGCAGTCTACCCGACCAGTGCGACAGAATATGTCACATAGCTAAAAATCCGCCAAAGCCTGCTGCAAACCGGCAATAAAGGCCTGCCGCAGGGAGGGCGGTTCCAGTACCTGAACATGGGGGAGATAGGAATAGAGCCAGGCGAGGATTTCCTTTTCACCGCCGGCGGTCAGAGTCAAAAGCAGGGAGCCGTCTTCCATTTCGGTCATGTGCTGGGAAGGGTGCCAGATGCGTTCCCGGATGAGGTAGGCCACCTCGGCGGCAAAACAGACGCGGACCCGCATCGGCTCTTCCTTGATCAGCCCGAAAGCCGGACCGATGAGCTCGGCCACGGAAAAATCGTCCGGCACCTCAAAACGCTCCGTCAGCAACTCCACCTGCTGAATGCGATCAATCAGAAACAGCCGGTAGTCCTCGCGATTGTGTACCCAACCGGCCAGGTAGAGGGAATCCTTGTAAAACAGCAGGGTATAGGGATCCACCAGATAGGATTCCGGCTCACGCCGGGCCGGGGCATAACCGATGCGACAGCGGTATTGCCGCAGCAGGGCCTCGCGTAGCGCCTCCAGGGTATCCCGCTGCCGCTGGTAGTTGCGCAGGCCGAGAAAACGGGGCGCTGCCGTCTGCGCCAGACGTTCCAGATGGGCCACGTTGCGCGGGGACAGATTGGACCGGATGCGGGCAAAAATGGCATCGAGGTCGTCCTGAAAGGGCGTCCCCTCAAGAAAAGCCAGCTGGCCACGACAGAAATAGAGGGTCAGCAGTTCATGCAGGGAGAAGGTAAGGGGTAAAAATTCCTTGAATTCCGGCATGAAGCTGTGCAGCACCCGGCCGTCGACCTGACGCTCCCGCTGCAGCGGATAACCGGCCTCCTCCAAGGCCTGCAAGTCCCGATAGATGGTCCGCCGGTCCACCCGGCATTCTTCCGCCAGTTCCTCCACCGTAGCCCCGAAACGAGCGCGCAGAATCCGGATAACATCGTGCAGGCGGGCGGCCTGGCTGTATTTTTTGGCAGGCTTGGCGGCCATGGCGGTTCCCGAGGAAAGAAGAGAAAAATAACAAATTGGGGCATTGTATCATCATTCCCACGGAATTTTAGACGAATTTCCCACAATCGTCGGGAATTTTCCTTGTGACCGCCAGAATCAAAAGGGATTCTGGTGCTTTCGTC
>JARRKW010000367.1:0-3976 GCA_037387645.1 Desulfuromonadaceae bacterium | reverse complement strand
GATAAAGTACGGTACCGTCCAGGAGTAGTTGGTCACAGCCCCCGTGCGGCCCGTTTCGGTCCAGATTGTGCCGCCGTCATACGAGATGTGCAACCGGTATTCTGTCGCGTCAGGGTGCGCACCCCACAATACATTCAGGTCCGCCCCTTCAGTCACGAGGCGGTGCGCAAAACCATGGAATGCGCCTACAGCGTGGCCCTGGCCAGCGGGGTGCGTCATCCCGTGCTGGTACCGGGCCATCTGGGCGAGAGGGCGGCCCGCGGGCATTTCCGGCTAAGTGCCGAACAGGTGGTGGCAACCGGTAACGAATGGGGCTTCATGATCGACCTGGTCTCCCGGACTCCCCCCGAGGCGTTGCTGATTCTCGGCCATCCCGGCAAGCTGGCCAAACTCCCCCTGGGCTGCTGGGATACCCATTCGAGCCGCTCCGCCAGCCCGGTAGCTTCCGTCAGGGAACTCGCGGTCAGGATTCTTGACTGTCCGATCGCCGAAACAACCACCGTGGAAGGGGTGTTCGCCGCCCTGGAGCCCGACCAGCGGCAAACCCTCGGCGCCGCCCTGGCCGAAGCCGTTCAGGACGCTGTCGGCCATCGCCTCAACAATGACCTGCCGGTCGGGATCGTGCTCATAAATCTGGCCGGCGATATCCTGGGATCCAACGGAGATTTGACGCCATGGCAATAACGGATCGGCCGATTACCATTGTCGGTTGCGGCCCCGGCGGCGCGGCATACCTGACGGATGCCGTCCGACAGGCCGTAAACCATGCAGGACTATTGATCGGCGCCAGCCGGTTGCTGGAACTTTTTCCGGAGGCGAAGGGCGAACGGGTGGCCGTGGGAACGGATATGGCGGCCGTCCTGCGAATCATGGAGGACCGGCTGGAACAGCTTCCGATAGTGGTCCTGGTCAGCGGCGATCCCGGCCTGCACAGCCTGGCGCAACCGGTCCTGCGCCGTTTCGGGCGCCACCGCTGCCGCCTGCTGCCCGGCATCAGTTCGGTGCAGGCGGCTTTCGCCGCCGTCGGGATCGACTGGATGAATGTCCGCATCCTGAGCGCCCACGGTACGACACCGGACATCGATCCGCGGGAATTGGCATCCTGTGACAAGATTGCCGTCCTGGCGGGATCGCCCGCAGCTCTGAACTGGACAGGCAAACTGGCCGGACAACTCGAACCCCGCCGCATCCTGCTATGCGAGGATCTGTCGCGCACGGTGGTGTTGCTGTTGCGACCGGAGATGGTAGCCTACCGGGGCGAGCACGGACACTAGTGGCCGCCGTTGTTTGCTTACTTGTTTGTCGGCGTGCCACAAAGTAAGGCGCCTGCCGGGGCGCGTCCCGGCGATTTTAACGGTTCAAACTTTTTAAATAAGCGGGCAAGGAGAAACCATATGAAAGTCTATTTTATCGGCGCCGGCCCCGGCGATCCCGAGCTCGTTACCCTCAAGGCTCAGCGCCTGCTGGGCACCTGCCCGATCTGCATCTATGCCGGCTCGCTCATCAATCCGGAGCTCCTGGATTTTCTCCCGGCAAAGGCCGAACGCTACGATTCGGCCCGCATGAGCCTGGATGAAATCACCCTGCTGTTCGAAAGCGCAGCGCAGCGCAACCTGGACGTGGCGCGGTTGCACTCCGGCGATCCGTCCATCTATGGCGCCATCCGCGAACAGATGGACGAACTCGACCGCCTCGGCATCGCCTACGAGGTCGTCCCCGGGGTCAGCTCCTTCCAGGCGGCGGCCGCCGCCCTGTGCACGGAACTGACGGCGCCGGAGATATCCCAGACCATCATCCTGACCCGCACGGCGGGACGCACCCCCATGCCGGAGGAGCAGGATCTGCTGAAGCTGGCCGCCAGCAACGCCACCCTGTGCATCTTCCTTTCGGCCCATAAAATCGCCGAGGTGGCCGCCACCCTCTCCGGCGCCTACGGCACCGACTGTCCCGCGGCCGTGGTCTACCATGCCTCCTGGCCGGATCAGATGATTCTTCGGGGCACCCTGGCCGCCATCGGCGAACAGGCGGAGAAGGCCGGAATCAGCAAAACCGCCATGATCGTCGTAGGCCGGGCTCTGTCACGGAATCTTCCGGTTTCCAAACTCTACGACCCCGGGTTTGACCACGAATTTCGCCGGGCCAAGTCATCATGAGCGTCGCCCTGATTTCCCTCTCCCCGGAAGGGTTCGAGATCGCCCGCAGGCTGGCCCCCCATTTTCCCGGCGCCGAACTCCATCTGCATGAAGGCGTCGGACCGGCGCCGGAAGCCAAGCCCTTTGCCGGCGTGCGGGAACTGACCCGGCAGCTGTTCGGCCGCTGCCGGGCTATGGTCTACATCATGCCGAGCGGGGTGGCGGTACGGGCCATCGCCCCATTGCTCGAACACAAACACCGCGATCCGGCGGTGGTAGTGGTCGACGTCCTCGGCCGCTGGGCCGTCAGTCTGCTGTGCGGACACGAAGGGGGCGCCAATGCCTTGGCCCTGCGCATCGCCAATCTGCTCGAAGCCGAGCCGGTCATCACCACCAGCTCGGAAGCCGCCAAGAACCTCATCGTCGGCATCGGCTGCCGGCGCGGCACCCCGGCCGACAGCATCATGGCCGCCGTCACGGAAGGCCTGACGCTGGTCGGTCATCGCCCCGACGAGGTGCGCTATCTCGCTACGGCGGATCTCAAGGCCGACGAGGCCGGCCTGTTGCAGACCGCCGAACGTCTCGCCATTCCCCTGCGACTGATTTCCGGCGCCGAAATCCGGGCCAACGGTGGCAGATTCCAGGCATCCGCTTTCGTTCAGGACAAGGTCGATTTGCCGGCCGTGGCCGAACCCGCCGCTCTGCTGGCGGGGAGGAGGACCCAATTAATACTATCCAAAACCATCATCCAGAGTGTCACCATCGCCATCGCCCGGGAAAACTGTTCGTGGTCGGCATCGGTCCCGGCAACCGCCTCGACCGAACCCACCGGGCCGAGCAGGCCATAGGGGCCAGCCAGGTGGTCGTCGGTTACCGGCGGTACCTGGAACATGTCGCCGATCTGACCGACGGCAAGGAATGTATCGCTTCCGGCATGATGCAGGAAACCCAGCGCTGCCGCGCCGCCCTGCAACGGGCCGCCGCAGGCGCGGTGGTCGCCCTGGTCTCCTCCGGGGATCCGGGGGTGTACGGCATGGCGGGTCTGGCCCTGGAAATGGCCGCCACCGAAGGCTTCAGGGTGCCCATCGAGATCGTGCCGGGCATTTCCGCCGCCAACTCCGCAGCCGCCCGCCTCGGCGCGCCGCTGATGCTCGATTACGCCTGCGTCAGCCTCAGCGACCTGCTGGTGCCCTGGGATTCGATCCGCGCCCGGCTGGAGGCCCTGGCCGCCGCCGATCTGGTGCTGGCCCTGTACAATCCGCGCAGCAAAAAACGCATCCGCCAACTGGAAGAAGCCGTGGCCATCCTGCAGCGCCACCGCGGTGACGACACCCCGGTGGGCATCGTCACCGCCATCGGCGAAACGGACGAAATGGTCGTTCTGACCACCCTCGGCCAGCTGCTCGAGGCGGAGGTCGGCATGCGCAGCACAGTCATCATCGGCAACAACAGCTCCCTGTGTCTCAACGGTCGGATGATCACTCCACGGGGCTACCGGCTATGATCCTGCTGCTCGGCGGCACCAGCGAATCGGCGCCCCTGGCCGAAGCCCTGCTGCGGGCCGGTTACCGGGTCCTGCTATCGACGGCGACGGACGTCCCCCTGACCCTGCCGGAACATCCGCGGCTGGAACGCCGCCAGGGTCGTCTGGACGGAACGGCCCTGGCGGCGCTCATGGCTGACCGTGCCGTGCGAATAGTCATCGACGCGACCCACCCCTATGCCGTCCAGGTCCGGGAACAGGCCCTGGAAGCCGCGGCCGCCCTGCATCTTCCCTGTCTGCGCTGGGAAAGACCCGCTACCGATTTCAACGGCTTTCCGGTCGTTTTTGCCGATGATCATGA
>JARRKW010000366.1:0-4766 GCA_037387645.1 Desulfuromonadaceae bacterium | reverse complement strand
CCACTTCCACCGGATAGCCCTGGAAACGCTGGCGGAAGGTTTCCCAGTGCTGTCGGGCCAAAACCGTGGTCGGCACCAGCACCGCCACCTGTCGACCGTCCAGGGCGGCCCGGAAGGCGGCCCGGATCGCCACCTCGGTCTTGCCATAGCCCACATCCCCGCAAACCAGGCGATCCACCGGTTTATCCGACTCCATGTCGGCCAGCACCTCCTGAATCGCCCGCAACTGGTCGGGGGTTTCCTCATAGGGAAAAGCGGCCTCGAACTCCCGGAACATGCGCTCCGGCCGGGAGTAACGAAAGCCCTGACTCATTTCCCGCCGCGCGTAGATTTTAAGCAGATCCCGGGCCAGTTCCTCAACCATGGCCCGGGCCTTGACTTTGGCCTTTTCCCAGGCGCCTCCGCCCATTTTGTCGAGGCGCGGCGTCTGTCCTTCGCCGCCGACATATTTTTGTACCTTTTCGATGCGTTCCACCGGCAGATACAGCTTATCGCCGCCGGCATATTCCAGATGCAGGAAATCCCCCTCCGTCGGCCCCATGCTCAGATGGAGCAGGCCGTGATAGCGTCCGATCCCCTGATCGGCATGAACGACGAAATCCCCCTCCTTGAGTTCGGCCAGGGAAGAGAGCAGGGCACGCACATCCTTGCGGGGCCGGCGGCGCACCCGTTGTCCGAAGATTTCCTCTTCGGTTACCACCACCATGCGTTCGTCGGGCAGCCGGAAGCCGTCGGGCAATTCCCCCAGGGTCACCACCAAATCGGTGGGGTTGAGCTGGCGCAGGGAAATATCCGGCTCAAAGCGTGGCCGAATCCCCTCCGGCTCCAGCAGGTCCAGCAGGCGTTCCGCCTGTCCCTGCTGGTGACAGACAATCAGGGTCCGCCAACCCTCCTGGTGCCAGCGACTCAACTGTTGGGCAAAGCCGGCAATGCCACCGCCGGCGCTACTCAACTGGCGGCGGATGTCGCCATTACCGAAGGCATTGATCCGATAGCGTTGCCTCTCCTCCGTCAGCCGAAAGATATCGAGGGAGGAGAATTCCTGCGGCCGCCGCCGATCCCATTCCTGCTGCAACCCAGCCGGCGTCAGATACATGCTGGCCGCTTCGACATAGGGCTCCTGACGACGCGCCAGGCGGGCTTCCCCCTCGACCACTTCGGCGGCAAACAGATCGCCGTTCTGTTCCACTGCCGGGGGATCGAGAAGCACCCAGCGCCCCTGGGGCGCATAGTCGAACAGGGTATCAAGGTGACCATAGGGGAGGGGGAGCAGAAACTGTCGGCCCGGGGCCAGCAATCCCTCCCGGGCCTCTTCCAGAATCTCCTCCCGCTGGGAACGGGGCAGGCCGAGCTGATCGCAACGTTCTTTCAAACGGAGAGCAAAGCTTTGCAGATAGTCACCGGCCAGCACCATCTCCCGGGCGGGCAGCAACTGCAACTGCCGAAACTCCGCCTCCAGAGAGCGTTGGCTGACCAGATCGAAAGCACGTATGCGCTCCAGGGTATCGCCGAAAAATTCCAGCCGCAGCGGATGGGGGTGGGACGGGGGAAAAATATCGAGGACGTCGCCCCGAACCGAAAAGGTCCCGCGGTCTTCGACCAGGGGCACGGCATTGTACCCCAGGCGCAGCAACAGGTCGGTGATGTGGGGGCGGGGATAGTCCTCATCGAGCCGAAGGGTTTCACAAAGCCCGGCCAGCACCTCCCGGGGGATTACCCGCTGCAACAGGGCGCGAATGGTCGTTACCACCGCCCGCGCCCGTCCCTGGTGCAGCGCGGCCAGAGCCGCCAGACGCGCCGCTTCGACTTCGGGATGGGGACTCAGCGGTTCATAGGGACGGATTTCCCAGTGGGGCAGGAAAAAGATTTCCTCCGGGAGGCCGTGAAAAAAGGTCAGGGCGGCGGCAAAACGTTCCGCCGAGGAACTGTCGGCGGCCACCACCAGAAACGGCTCCGGCATGGCCATCAGTTCAGAAGCCAACAGGTAGGCCCCGCTGGAGCCGACCAGCCCCAGCACCTCGGTACGCATCTGGCCGGCGGCAACCCCTTCGACCACCGAACGGATGGTGGCATGACTTATTTCAGCTTGTTGATTTGATCCGTCCATCAATTAATCAGCGCCACCCACGCAAAACGGGGCGTGTCGAGCACGCCCCGTCTGGGTTTAAATCGTTTCGGAAAACTCAGTCCCGAGGTACGGCCAACATGCGATCCAGGGTAACCTTGGCCTTTTCACGCACCTCGTCCGGCACGCTGACCTGCGGACTCATGGTCTGCAGGCTGTGCAGCACGTCTTCCAGGGAGGTAAGCTTCATATTGGGACAAATGAGACGCACGGAGGGCAGGATGAATTCCTTGTCGGGATTCTCTTTGCGCAAACGATAGAGAATCCCCGCTTCCGTACCGACGATGAACTTTTTGGCCGGGTTTTTCTTGGCGAATTCGTACATCCCACTGGTGGAACAGATGTGGTGAGCCAATTGCAGGATTTCCGGGGTGCATTCCGGGTGCGCCATGAACAGGGCATCGGGATGCTCGGCCAGAGCCCGTTCGACCTCATCCGCCTGCAACCGATCATGGGTCGGACAAAAACCTTCCCAGAAATGACACTTCTTATCGGTGCGGGCCGCAATATAGCGACCCAGATTGCGGTCGGGAACCAGAATGACCTCGTCGGCATCCAGCGAGTTGACCACCTTGACGGCATTGGCACTGGTACAACAGCGGGCCTTCAGCTCCCGCAACCCCTCGGGAGTCACCATGTCGGCCATGGGACAGCCGGCATCAAGACGCGGCAGCAAAACGATTTTCTCCGGGGAAAGAATCGCGGCGCTTTCCGCCATGAAATGCACACCGCAGAACACGATCACCTGTTTATCGGTACGGGCCGCTTCCATGGACAGACCGAGGGAGTCTCCGGTAATATCGGCTATGGCCTGTATTTCATCACGCTGATAGTTGTGAGCCAGCAGCAACGCATTACGTTCCCGGGCCAGTCGCCGAATCTCGTTGATTATTTCATCTTGAGTCATAAATCACCTTTCACGCGCTAGCGAAGCCTTTTCTGTTGCCCAACGATAGTACAAAAGTCGTGATATGTCAAACCCTTATCACTTCCATTTGGCCTTGACAGTGGCCCCGATACGGGATATTCTCTGCACATTTCCAAGGCACTTTTTAATCTTCCCGAGGAGACTTCCCATGTTCGGAATCGGTATGCCCGAACTCCTGCTCATTTTGGCCATTGCCCTCATTGTCATCGGACCGAAAAAACTTCCCGATCTGGCCAAAGCCCTCGGGCGCGGTCTGGGGGAATTCAAACGGGCCACCGAGGAATTTAAACATACCCTGCAAGAGGAAACCCGCAACAATCAAACCCAAGAAAAACTGATTAAAGAGGGAAAAATCAGCGCGCCCGGGTCGGCGCCAGCGCCCGCCAACCCCTATGTGGAAGGCGTCGTCACAGAACCCGACGCTACGGCAGAAAACACTCCCGTCGAAGCCTCCGCCGCCAATGCCGAGGATAAACCGCATGAGTGATGACCGTCTTCCCTTCACCGGTCATCTGGAAGAGTTGCGCCGCCGGCTGATGATTTCGGCCGCGGTCTGGATGGTGGGCTTTCTCGGCTGTTACAGCTATGCCGAAACCCTTTTTCAGTTCGTGGCCAACCCGGTTCGACGTGCCCTGCCCAGCGGCAGTTCCCTGGTCTTCATCAACGCCACCGAGCCCTTTTTTACCTATCTCAAGGTCGCCGCGGTGGCGGGCCTGCTGGTCGCCCTGCCGGTCATTCTCTGGCAGGTCTGGGCCTTTGTCGCCCCCGGTCTGTACAGCCACGAAAAGCGTTTCGCCGTTCCTTTTGTGCTGGTCAGCTGTCTTTGTTTCGGCGTCGGCACCTATTTCGGCTTCAGCTATGTTTTTCCCACCATTTTCACCTTTTTGATTTCCTTCGGCACCGGCAGCGGCGAAATCAACGCCATGCTTTCCATGGGCGGCTACCTGACCCTGACCATCCGCCTGTTGTTGGCGTTCGGTCTGGTTTTCGAGTTGCCGGTGGTCATCTTCTTTCTGGCGCGCATGGGCGTGGTCGACCACCGCTGGCTCAGCAAAAACCGAAAATTCGCCGTGCTCATCGCCTTTGTCGTCGGCGCCATCCTGACCCCGCCGGATGTCTTTTCGCAAACGGCCATTGCCGGGCCCTTCATTCTGCTCTACGAAATCGGGATTATCGTCGCGCGCCTGTTCGGCAAAAAACGCCCTCAAACCGAAAATTCTGAAACGGCCTCGGAACCCTCCGCCTGACTCACATCAACATAGGAGCTCAAGGCGAACCCAGCAGTTGCGCGTCAGACCGCGTCGCGTCCAGGGAGTCGTCTTGCCAAACTCGCCGTTAAAACAACATGTTTCCCGTGGCAATGGTCGATAGGGATACTTTTCAGGCAGAAAACAGTTTGAGGAAAAGCTCGTAAAGCTTGCGGTCCAGTTCCGAGGTGAACTGCTTTTGCATGATCTTGAAAGCCTCGAAGGTGGAATGCCGTTTATGGTAGGAGCGGTCGGCGGTCAACGCTTCATAGACATCGGCCAAACGACAGATTCGGGCATAGGGATGGATGTCGTTGCCGGTCAAACCGTTGGGATAGCCCTTGCCGTCGTCCCGTTCATGATGCTGTCCGGTAATGATTTTGGCTTCCTCGGTCAACAGGCCGCTCTCCTCCAACATCATACGACCATCTTGCGGATGCTTGTTGATGATTTTCCGTTCTGCGTC
>JARRKW010000365.1:0-2796 GCA_037387645.1 Desulfuromonadaceae bacterium | reverse complement strand
CGGTGGTTCTGCCCCTGCTGCTGATGGTGGTTTTCGGCATCATCGAATTCGGCCTGCTGCTCTACAACAAGGCCATGATCACCAATGCCAGCCGCGAGGCGGCCCGGGCGGGCATCGTATATAACACGGACCCGACCACCGGCAACCTTGATCGACGGAGCGAAGCTGAAATGACATCGATCGTCGATGCCTATTGTCAGGGCTACCTGATCACTTTCAGCAGCACCTCGCAGGAGGTGGAAACCAATACCGCGCCGGCCTCCCCAGAGACCATGGCTTCAGGGCAGTCACTGACCGTAACCGTCACCTACCATTACGACTATCTCATGATGCCGGCCTTCCTGTCGAATCTGATTGGCGGCATCGACCTGGTGGCCGTCACCACCATGCGGGCGGAGTAGACCATGAGCAGACTCAATAGCAACCGAATATTTCGACCTGGACAACGGGGAGCCGTGCTGGTGCTGATATCCGTCCTGATGATCGTCTTTATCGGCATCATCGCCCTGGTGGTCGATCTCGGTCATCTCTATCTGGTCCGCAACGAGTTGCAGAACGCCGCCGACGCCGGCGCTCTGGCCGGTGCCGGCAATCTGTATAATTACGATCCCTCTGACCCATCAGGGGATGGTCTGGAACTGCTGGGCACCGCCAACCAGTTCGCTTACGACACCGCCACCAGCAACAGCAGTGAAAATATCGCCGTGGAAGTTCAGTGGACCGGCGGCAACAGCGGCGATATCCAGCGCGGACACTGGAGCTTCAGCGAAGAAACCTTCACCGCCATCGATTCCCTGGACCCCTTCCCTTCCCTGGCCAATTATTCGACCCTGCAACTGGATGTCATGGACGGCAGCACACCGGATCGTTCCCCGGCCTTTGTGAATGCGGTCAAAGTGGTCACCCGGCGGGAAACCAACCCGGCCGTCTCTTATTTTGCTCAGATTTTCGGCTTCGAGTCCTTCATCCGCTCGGCTGAAGCCATCGGCTATATCGGTTATGCCGGCAAACTGGAACCGGGGGATGTGGATCAGCCCATCGCCATCTGCCGGGAAAGTATTTTACAGACCGATGAAAGCGGCAATCCGTTCTATTCCTGCAACATCGGCCGCATGATCAACAGTGGCAGCAATGAGGAAAGCAACGAAACCGGTGGCTGGACCGACTTCAACCAGGAGAACAGCCCCTGCAGTGGCGGGACCAACGCTGTTGATGTCGCTGATAATATTTGCGGCGATGGCAATCCGAACCCCATTCTTTACGGGGAGGAAATGGCTACCAATGGCGGACAAATCACCTCCGCTTTCAATGATTTTTTCGATTGCTGGCAGGACCATCTGACCCAGACCCAAATCGAAACAGGCAGTTACCAGCCCTGGAAAATACGACTGCCGGTGGTCACCTGCCCGGGGAATAACATGTCCACCTGTGAGGAAGTCGTTGGAGCGGTGACCGTTTGGGTCGTCTGGATTAACGTGAATACGGATCCTCATTACAACGACGCCCCGACGGAAATGGGTGACTGGAGCAGTTCCGATTCGGATGGTGAAAACCGCTGGCAGGATTTTGTCAATGAATTCAATCTACAAAATGTCGATGGCTCGCCAGCGCCTTATCAACAAAAAGCCATCTATTTTCTACCCAGTTGCGAAATTTTTGAACCGATCGGTCATACCGGCGGTCAGAACTTCGGGGTTCTGGCCCAATTTCCGGTTCTGGTGAGATAACCCTAGGGAAGTTTAAAGGAAGGTCATTATGGCTCAGGCTCTCAACATCCTATTGGATACCCGCGATCCCCATCTGGCCAGACAGGTTCAGGGCGGACTTACCGAACTTGAGGAAGTTCATCTGCTGAACAGATCGGTATCGGAGGCTCCCCGCGGAAACGGTTCCCCGCATATCATCATCCTGCACGATACGCCCTCCATTGACAATATTGTCAATCGGATCGCGGCCTGTCGGCAGAACTTTCCCGACACCTGTATCTTTGTCATTTCCACCGACAAGAGTCCGGATCATATCGTCGAAATCATGAAGGCCGGAGCAGAGGAATATTTTGCCAACAGCCTGAACCTGCAACGGTTAAAAGAAGCGGTGGAAAAGATTCGGCTGCGGATCACCAACCTGATCCAGAACCCCAAAGGCCGTCTCTACAGCTTCGTCAGCAGTAAGGGTGGCCTGGGAAGCACGGTCATCGCCGTCAACACCGCCACCGCCCTGGTCATGGGCAACAGGGGCCGGGTTTCCCTGTTCGACCTGAGCCTGCAATCGGGCGACAGCTCGGTATATCTCGACAGTCTGCCCCAGACCACCATGGCCGATGTCTGCAAGAATTTTCACCGCCTCGACACTTCGCTGCTGCAGGCGTCCATGATCCACCATTCCTCCGGCCTCCATTTCCTTCCGGCGCCGCAGCTGCCGGAGGAAAGCGAAGCGATTTCCGGCGCCCAGGTGCGGCGGATTCTGCAACTGGCCAAAGGCTTCTACGATCACGTCGTCGTGGACTGTCCCTCCATGCAGATCGACGCCTGTTCCCTGGAAGCCTTTATGGCCTCGGATCGAATCTTCCTCCTCACCGACCTGTCGGTGCCGGCGGTGCGCAATACGGCCCGGCTGATTCAACTGTTGCAGAAGATGAAAATTCCCGAGCAAAAGATCGCCGTGGTGGTCAATCGCTTCACCAAGGGGGGACCTCCCCTGCATGACGTGGAACTAAGCCTGCAAAGGAAGATTTACTGGTTCTTCCCCAACGACTTTGAGGAAGTGATCGCTTCCATCAATTCCGGCGTTCCCCTG
>JARRKW010000364.1:0-2814 GCA_037387645.1 Desulfuromonadaceae bacterium | reverse complement strand
CCTAGCCAGCGTTAAGCCAAAGAGGCAGAACGCAGGCAGCGGGTACAAGGGCCAGAATTAAAGGATAGGATTAGCCGAACGGGTCACTAATGCCCGGCTTGGAAAAAACCGATCCGTTCTTATCAAAGGAGGTGAATATGTCGAGGATGCCTGCGGTAGCCGGTCGTTTTTATCCTGGGCAACGCCAGGAATTGCAACGGGTTGTGGAAGCATATTCCCGTTCCCCCGGGGGCAAGTGTTCCGCCATTGGCGTGGTTGTCCCTCATGCCGGCTTTATCTATTCGGGCGCTATCGCCGGTGCCACTTTCGGACGCGTTCAGATTCCCCAACGGGTCGTTATTCTGGGTCCCAATCATCATGGTTTGGGACATCCGGTCGCGGTCTATGCGAAGGGCAGCTGGCAGACGCCCCTCGGCAGTGTGGCCGTTGACGAAACCCTGGCGCAGGCCATATTGGGCGGTTGTCCGGACCTGGCAGCGGATGAAACGGCTCATAAGTTTGAACATTCCCTCGAAGTGCAGCTGCCTTTCATTCAGGTTCTGGCTCCCCAGGCCGGCATCGTGCCCATCTGTCTGGGACGGATCGGTTTGACCGAGACCTTGCGTTTGGGGAATGACCTCGGCAGGGTTCTGGCACAATATCCCGGCGAAACCCTGATCGTCGCCAGTTCCGACATGACCCATTACGAGCCCGGCCCCGTGGCCCGGAAAAAGGACTTGCGGGCGTTGCAGCAGATTCAGGATCTTGATCCCTCAGGGCTTTACCAGACCGTTTATAGCGAAAGCATCAGCATGTGCGGAGTGATTCCCGTGGTGGTCATGTTGAGTGCCGCATTGCGACTGGGAGCCCAATCTGTGGAACTGATCCATTACGGCAATTCCGGCGATGTTACCGGGGATCAGGCGGAGGTCGTCGGTTATGCCGGGGTGGTCGTAGCCTGATCCCGAAATATCCCTTGTCAACTTTGGGACGATACAGTATAAAAACAGCGGGTCGCCTGGATTCGGACCATTCCGGACTGGTGCGACCCGTTGTTTTTGGATTGTTGCACCCGTTTCCCAGGAGAATTTCATGTCTGCCCTGCGTGTACGTTTTGCTCCCAGCCCGACCGGTTATCTGCATATCGGCGGCGCCCGCACCGCTCTGTTCAATTATCTGTTGGCCCGCAAAGAGAAGGGGACCTTTATCCTGCGCATCGAGGATACCGATGCCGCCCGTTCCACCCAGGAGTCGGTGACGCGATTCTGCAAGCCATGGAATGGCTCGGGCTTTCTTACGATGAGGGGCCTTTCTATCAATCCGAACGCTTTGAACTCTATCGGGCCAAAGTTCAGCAATTGCTCGATTCCGGACAGGCCTACCGCTGTTACTGCAGCCAGGACGAACTCAACGCCAAACGCGAGGCGGCTCTGCAGAACGGACAAAAGCCCAAGTATGACGGCACCTGCCGCAATCGCACCGCAGCGCCCGCAGTCGATGCCCCCTATGTGGTCCGTTTCAAGTCGCCGCTGACAGGGGAAACGACCTTTGTCGATCGGATCAAGGGACCCATTACCTTCAGTAATGAAGAACTGGATGACATCATCATTCAGCGTACCGACGGCACCCCGACCTATAATTTCGTCGTGGTCGTGGATGATGCCGAAATGGGTCTGACCCTGATCGTCCGCGGGGATGATCATGTCAACAATACCCCGCGCCAGATCCCCATTTATCAGGCTTTGGGCTATCCGGTTCCCGAGTTCGCCCACGTGCCGATGATTCTCGGTGCGGACAAGAGTCGGCTTTCCAAACGGCACGGGGCCACTTCCGTCATGGCCTATCGGGACATGGGTTATCTGCCCGAAGCCATGGTCAACTACCTGGTGCGGCTGGGCTGGTCCTTTGGCGATCAGGAAATCTTTTCCCTGGATGAGCTGATCGAGAAGTTTTCCCTCGATAACGTCGGCAAGGCCGCCGGGGTGTTCAATCCGGAAAAACTGCTCTGGCTCAACGCCCATTACATCAAAACCGGTGACCCGGAGCGGTTGGGGAATCTGCTCAAGGACTATCTGGCGGCCATCGGGGTTGACAGTTCTCAGGGACCGGCCTTGCCGGCTGTGGTCAAAACCCTGCAGGAACGCTCCCAGACCCTGGTGGAAATGGCCCAGGGCGCGGCCTTCTACTACCGGGACGAGGTGGCTTACGATGAGGAGGCGGTGGCCAAGTTTCTGACTGCCGATAAACGGTCGATTCTGGAGGCTTTGATTCGGCATTTGGGCGCATGTAAGGATTGGTCCCACGACGGCGTCGCCGCCGCCTTTGGCCAGGTGATGGAGGAAACCGGTCTGAAACTGGGCAAAATAGGACCTTCGGTTCGGGTTGCGCTGGTGGGTGGCACTACCAGTCCCAGCATCTATGACGTGGTCCAGGTGTTGGGGCAAAAAACCTCTATCAACCGATTACTGATGGCTCTGACTATCATGAGCTGATTTCGGTTTTTTGCTGTCCTGGTCATCGCCAGGGTGCGAATATCGCAATAAATATCGGCGGCTATCATTATGAGGCCGCCGTTTGTTGTTTGTTGTCTGCAGAATGATTCGCGGTTGGCGATCAGGGCCTTTTCTAGCCCTGCGAGTTCAGCGGCAAGGAGGGGGCTTCTTCAGTTGGCGTCGCCGAGGGGAGGGGGAAACCTGACAATTCCCCTCATTCGTCCTAAAGGGCACCTTCTCCCCTGGGGAGAAGGAATAATGAGTAACATCTGAAAGGCTTGGGCTGAAAGTCCATAGTTTTGAACTAGCCTGTTGAAACAATAAAACATCCAAATCGATCAAC